>CAYOJT010000312.1:0-2854 GCA_964404365.1 uncultured Bacteriovoracaceae bacterium | reverse complement strand
GCTCACTCGGTTTTTGGTACTTTAACGCGTCGACAGTTCCCGTCTGGACCGATTCACCTTTAGGTACAACCTCGTATATCGCAGTCACGGTGTGTCCAGCTCCGATATCGCCCGCGTCTTTCTTGTCATCGTTGAAATCTTCAGACCGGAGCATTCGATTTTCATATCCGATCAAGCGATAGGCGTTCACCTCATTTGGATTAAACTCCAGCTGCAACTTCACGTCTTTTGCGATCGTGAAGAGCGTGCCGCCCATTTGTTCCACTAGAACTTTTTTCGCTTCTTTTATGCTATCAATGTAAGCGTAGTTTCCGTTTCCTTTTCCGGATAATTTTTCGAGCATCGAGTCTTTATAATTCCCCATTCCGAAGCCGAGGACACTCAAGAAGACACCACTCTTTGCTTTTTCTTCGATCGTTCTTGTTAAGGTACCTTCATCACTGATTCCGACGTTGAAGTCTCCGTCGGTCGCAAGAATCACCCGATTTGCTCCACCTTTAATGAAAGCCTCCTGTGCGGTCTGATAGGCCAATTGAATTCCACCTTCTCCGTTCGTCGAGCCGCTCGCAACAAGGCGATCCAACGCGCTGATGATAGTATCTTTTTTATCGCCGCTTGTGGCAGGTAATACGACCTGAGTTCCACTCGCGTAGGTGACCAGGGATACCTTGTCTCGACTATCGAGTTTTTCGACCAAGAGTTTAAAGGCTTCCTTTAAGAGAGGAAGCTTATTCATATCGGTCATAGAGCCCGAGACATCCACCAGAAATACAAGGCTCGTCGGCGGACGCTTTTTCTCGTCGAGCACCCTCCCTTTAAGACCGATCTTCACCAACCGGTGCTTTGAATTCCAAGGCGCTGCTGCCACTTCCGTGCTGACTGAGAATGGATCGTCGCCTGTTGGCTGAGGATAGTTGTAATTGAAGTAATTGATCATCTCTTCAATACGAACCGAATCTTTTGGGGGTAGAGAGCCACTATCCAAGTAGCGACGCATATTCGCGTAGGACGCCGTATCGACATCGATTGAAAACGTGGACAAAGGTTCTTGCGAGGCTTTTTGAAATGGATTGTCCTCGATCCGATCATACGATTCCGTGTTGAACGCTTCGTCTCGAACTAGGGCATCCTTAATACCCGGAGCCATTTCGCGCGCAGCACTTGGCGCCGCTGGACGACCCCGCATATTCATCATCTTTCCGCCTTTTGCGGACAACATCACTCTCGCAGAATCACCCGCATTCACGGCATAACCAACGGCTGCTCCGCCCTTAACCTGTAGTCTCTGTTCGGCGGGAGCGTTATTCGAGAGACCAACTGACCCATCTGCAGCGAGATTCGAATCTATATTCGCACCAATTTGCGACGTCGCACTACCAATTTTACTTGAACGGGTGAATGGGGCAGTCACGGCCGTGATAAGTGACTCACTTGAATGACGTGGATTCGGAAGATAGATCGCCGCAACAATCAATGCTGCCACGGTCGTTGCGAATCCGAGAGCGCGTGGAGAGAGAATCGCTTTCATCCACGCGAGCGGTTTTACTAATGGTTTTTCACCCTTTAAAACATTCTTGAACTGATCAGGCGAGAGCTTGTATTCAGGCTCGCGAGAGAGTTCGACTTGCATGAGCATCGCGAGATCGCGAATTTCTTCAATTTGATCACGTATCGCGGAGTCCTTTTCGATTAATGCTTCAATTTCTGCCCGTTCCGCCTCTGGAAGTTCTCCCAAAGCGTAAGCTGTGATTTTTTCTTCCGTCAAATTCCTTTTGATTTCACTCATGGGAGCCTCCCTTGCGATTTGCACTTCCTGAAAGGACGGTTTTCATATTCTTCATTGCGGTATGAATGATGAAACCTACATTCGAGGCGGATAGTCCTGTAACTTTTGCGATCTGCTCGTAAGTCATTCCGTTTTGAAATTTTAATCTCAAAATTTCCTGTTGGCGTTCAGGAAGTCGAGATAGCGCGCGCATGGCTTCAGACTGGTTCTGGGATTTTTCAATTTCCGAGTCGGGCAAGACTGCCTCTGAAGCAATTGCCTCAGCATTATCTGAATCGAGCGGGACCATACGTTTGTCCTTCCTCCGCAAATCAATTGCGCGATTTCGACAAACGGTGAACAGCCACTCCGCAAGATGGGTCCCTATTTTTTCGGGATCCTCCTGCCAGAGACGTAGAAAGACGTCTTGAACGATTTCTCGTGACTGCTCTAAGCTACGGGTCACCCGAAACGCATAGCGAGTCAGGGGGCCTTCGTATGTCTTAAGAGCTTCGCGAATCCAAGCGTCTTTCATATCTCACTTTTTCAGTCTCGGCTTCTATCGTTTGCCTTCTTACAAGGACGACGCACGAGGAGAGGGTTTATTAGGTTAAAAAGCGGATTTATTTACTTTTGAAAAAGTTATATGATTACAATGACTTATCCTAGTACAAAATGACTTCTTCGCGCGTAGGGCATGGAAATGGGTGCCTGTCCTCTATTACAGTGTCCCTATGAAACTTCCTCTTCTCGTATTGTCCTGGGTTAGTTTTTCATTCGCTTCAGACGCATTCACTCCCGATCGCGGCCTCTACCACTGTAAGAAGGGAAATGAGGAAAGCATCTGCGACCAGCTCCTGATACCCAAGGTAACTCAAACAGGTGATCTCGATGCTATCTCAGTCGAATACGTGGGTTGGTGCGGGTCGATGGGACCCTATTTGTATTCATGCTCCTCAGAGAACGGAATTACTCAGTGCTCAGACGGATTTTCGGATGGTATTCAATTCGACTTCTTAGATACGAAAACCTATCGCTGGGAAAATAAGGAATACGGCTTCGTTTGCGACGAGATGGTTAAAACGGATT
>CAYOJT010000311.1:1341-2860 GCA_964404365.1 uncultured Bacteriovoracaceae bacterium | reverse complement strand
ATTGATCCTCGGTGTAGGCCCACTGTTTCGTTCCACTGAAAAAGGATTCCCAGACGCCCGGAAAGAGTTTCGTGCGATCCGTAGCGATTGCGGAGAGGTAGGTCGCAAAACTTTCGTTCAACCAAAGGCCATTCCACCAGCGCATGGTGACGAGGTCCCCAAACCACATGTGAGCCATCTCGTGGAGGATGGTTTCCGCGCGGCCCATTTTTTGTTCTTCTGTCGTTTTTCCACGGAAAACCATTCTCTCGTTAAAAGTCACGGCGCCGATATTCTCCATCGCGCCCGGAACGAAATCTGGGACTAGGATCTGATCGTATTTTGCGAACGGATAAGGATAATCGAAATACTCGGAGTAGAACGCGAGCCCTTTCTGCGTGATCCGAAACCATTCGTCTGCATCGACGAATTTCGCGAGCGATTTACGGGCATAGAGCTTGAGGGGAATTCCGGCTGCATTGCTTTTCCATTCTTTAAATGGACCTGCAGCAATCGCGAAAAGATACGAACTCATCAGGGGCGAGGTCTGAAACTGATGACTTTGTCTCCCGTCGACACCCGCGACGTCGCGCTCTGGCATATTCGCGATAACCTTGAATTCTTCAGGCGCCTCAACGGTGACGTCGTAATAAGCCTTGACGTCAGGCTGATCAAAACACGGGAAGACGAGATTCGCGTAGAAGGGTTCGAGGTTTGTGTAAAGGTAGACTTTTCCGTCCTCAGGATCCTTGAAACGATAGAAACCGTTCCCCGTTTTCGAATACGCGTGGTTGTAGTTGATATCGATACGATTGGCGCCGGGCTTTAGCTCGTCCGATTTGAATCGAATCTTTTCACCATCATAACGACGAGCGATCTCATCTTTGTCCCAGGACTTTCCGTTGACGACGATGGATTCAATTTTTGCTCCTGTAAAATCGACTCGGAGGTCGGAGCGATGAGCCCAGGCGCGATCGCGGAGTTCAAACTGAATGGATGAACGGCCACCGAAGTCTTCATTCGTCGAATCTACGACAAACCAGAGCTGATACTTCACCTTCTGAACTTGTTGTGCACGGTACATCGCCTCATCGCGCGTAAGCACAGATTCTTTATCGGCAGAGCGGTTACTCGAAGTCTCGCCGCTTTTCGGTTGGCTCGCACAGGAAGAGAAGAGCGCGAGCGTGAGGCAGAGCGGGTAACCGACAGTACGGTTCAATTTCATTTTATTTTCCTTCATCGAGTTTTTTCACCTGGATACCGACTGATTCGAGGAGCGCGATCGAATCGCGAATCCGATAATCCTCGCCGTAATAGACCGTCTTGACGTTTCCAAGGTTGATCAGTCGTTTCGCACAAGGAACGCAGGGCAAATGGGTCACGAATACGATTTTTTCGACAGATCGAGGAGAGTCACAATTGATCACGGCGTTTTCTTCACTATGAAGGCACCCGCAATTTCCGGCTTCCTCGCGGTCGCACCCGTTGTGAAGGCCCGATGCGTTCCCGTTGTAGCCGACCGCTAGGACTTTTCGATAGT
>CAYOJT010000311.1:0-1331 GCA_964404365.1 uncultured Bacteriovoracaceae bacterium | reverse complement strand
GATAGTCCGTGGATGTGATGACTGTTCCCACCGAGAGCCTCTTGCAAGTTGAACGTTGGGATAAAGTTTTTGCCAGGTCGAGGTAAATGCGCTGAAAGGACGGCCTATTCTTTTCGGTCATTTTTTCTGCTCAGGTGTTGGGATTTGGACAAAACTTAAATAGTGCTTCAGTTCGCCGATCGATTCGTGAACGTCACCCAGGGCGCGGTGAGCATTCTTCTTTTCAAATTTCACGCCCCACTTCTCGCGGTAGATTTCCTTAAAAGAACTCACATCAATCATTCGATAGTGGAGTTTCTTCTCAAATTTTTTGAGATACCGGTCGATGAAGCGTCGATCGTTTCCGATTGAATTTCCAACGAGAACAATGCGATCGGAAAAGAATTTCTCCGCAATAGCGATGAGTTCGTTTTCTACGGTATCGATCGGTTTTCCGTTTGGGATGTCTGCAGTGAGGCCAGACTTCCCGTGATTTTCCTTACACCAGTCATTCATGTTCTCGATGACGGATGGCGGCTGAAATACGACCGCCTGGTATTCATGAATGGGATTGAGTTCCAGGTCGGTTACGACGACTGCCACCTCTAAAATAGAGTCTTTGGTATCGTCTAAACCGGTCATCTCGAGATCGAGCCAAAACAGGTGTTTTTTCATAGGTTTAAGTATCCCGAGAGTAACGAACGGGAGGGGGGGGATCAAGCGGAGTGTTGCTCCTGGTCTAGCTGCCCATGGACATTTTACTAACGCATCACGCTGTGGGGCGGGTCCTCGGTGCTATCCTCAGGTATTTCCTTGCTGTTTTTGTCATCGAAATCTCCCTTGATTCCATGCGTTTAAACTGGTTAATTACCCCTTCATTGCAAAACCTAAGATCACGCGGATGAGGCGTTTCAGAGCCGAACTGCAGGGTCTTTTTACCCTTTTGAAGGATAAGTAAATGGCTTCGACACCAGTCACGATGGATAAAATCAGAAATATCGGTATCTCCGCCCACATCGACTCGGGGAAAACGACCCTGTCGGAGCGTATTCTTTTTTACACAAACAAGATTCACGAAATTCACGAAGTTAAAGGTAAAGACGGCGTCGGCGCAGTCATGGACTCGATGGATCTCGAGCGCGAAAAAGGGATCACGATTCAATCCGCAGCAACCTACTGCCGTTGGAAAGATTATCAAATTAATCTTATCGACACTCCCGGACACGTGGACTTCACGATCGAAGTGGAACGCGCCCTTCGCGTGCTAGATGGCGCAATCCTAGTTTTGTGTGGTGTTGCCGGCGTTCAGTCGCAATCGATCACAGTGGATCGTCAAATGAGACGTTACAGCG
>CAYOJT010000310.1:0-2875 GCA_964404365.1 uncultured Bacteriovoracaceae bacterium | reverse complement strand
GCTTACATCGCGCTTGATGGAAACATCGGATGCCTGGTGAACGGCGCGGGCCTTGCGATGGCGACGATGGATATCATTAAGCTTGCGGGTGGTTCGCCTGCGAACTTCCTGGACGTCGGCGGTGGCGCTTCGAAAGAAAAAGTCACTCACGCATTCAAAATCATTCTCAAGGATCCGCATGTGAAGGCGATCCTCGTGAATATCTTCGGCGGAATCATGAAGTGTGACGTGATCGCGGAAGGTGTGATTGCGGCTGCGAAGGAATTGTCGCTCAAGGTTCCTCTTGTCGTGCGTCTCGAAGGGACGAACGTCGAGAAAGGAAAAGAAATCCTCTCGAAATCAGGTCTTAAGATTACTGCAGCAGATGACTTGGCGGATGCCGCTAAAAAAGTCGTCGCAGCTGCAAAAAGCGTTTAATCGCGCTAGTGAAGGAACTTAAATAAATGTCTATTTGGGTAGGTAAACAAACAAAACTGATCGTCCAGGGAATCACAGGATCGCAGGGGTCTTTTCATGCGATCGGTTGCCGTGATTATGGAACGAACGTAGTGGGAGGGGTTACCCCAGGTCGTGGCGGTCAAACGCACGAGGGATTCCCTGTCTTCGATACGGTCGGAGAAGCCGTTAAAAAGACTGGCGCAAACGCCACCATGATTTTCGTTCCTCCTCCAGGTGCGGCTGACGCGATTTGTGAGGCTGCAGACGCAGGCATTCCACTCATCACCTGTATTACCGAAGGTATTCCGGTTCGCGATATGATCGGCGTTAAGCGCTACCTCGCGACCACAAAATCTCGCCTGATCGGTCCAAACTGCCCAGGAATCATTACTCCGGGTGCGTGTAAGATCGGCATCATGCCTGGCCACATCCATAAGGAAGGTAAAGTAGGAGTCGTTTCGAAATCCGGAACGCTGACCTACGAAGCCGTCCATCAGTTGACTCGCCTTGGGATTGGTCAGTCCACCTGTGTGGGTATTGGTGGCGATCCGATTCATGGAACGAACTTTATCGATGTTTTAGAGGCTTTTAACGCCGATAAAGACACGATTGGCGTCATCATGATCGGTGAGATCGGTGGCTCTGCGGAGCAAGAAGCTGCAGAATACATCAAACGCGAATTCAAGAAACCCGTTGTGGGTTTCATTGGAGGAGCGACTGCTCCGAAAGGAAAGCGCATGGGGCATGCCGGCGCGATCATTTCGGGTGGCGAAGGTACCGCCGAACAAAAATTTCAAGCCCTTCTCGATGCGGGAGCGAAAATCACACGTTCGCCTGCTGATATGGGCGTCACCATGAAACAAGCTCTAGGTTTGTAAACAGAAAAGGAAAGTAGACTATGGCACTCGAAAAAACGTTCTCCATCATTAAACCCAACGCAGTGAAGAAAAACGCAATCGGCGAGATCATCGCTCGATTTGAAAAACGCGGCCTCCGCATCGCTGCTGCAAAATTCACGAAGCTCTCCCGCGAAAAAGCGGAAGGCTTCTACATCGAACACAAAGAACGCCCTTTCTTCGGCTCACTTGTGAACTTCATGACCTCGGGTCCTGTTCTTCTGATGGTTCTCGAAGGTGAGAATGCAGTGATGTTGAATCGTGAAATCATGGGAGCGACCGATCCTGCGAAAGCAGCTCCGGGCACGATCCGTAAGGATTTCGCTGATTCCATCGAAGCAAACGCTGCTCACGGGTCGGATAGCCCACAGTCGGCTGAGCGCGAAATCGCATACTTCTTTGATAAATCTGAAATCAACGGCCGCTTCTAATTTGGGCCAGAGGGAGTAATCCTGCGGTGAAAATAGCCATCGCTCAGATCGCCCCCGTTGTAGGCGACTTCGATAAGAACGTCGCATTGATTTCATCGACCTATGAACGAGCCTGTGCCCTTGGGGCCAGGCTCGTTTTGTTTCCTGAACTTTGTGTGAGCGGATATCCACCTCAAGATCTCATGGACCGTCCGGAAATTTTTGAACGCACGGACGTAGCCCTTTCAAAAATTTCTGCACTCACTCAGGGTAAGAAGACGGCCATGATCGTGGGTCACGTCTCCCGAAATGCTTCCGCTACCGGTCGTGCCGCTCGAAACACGGCCACCGTTTTTGAAGACGGGAAGGCGATTTTTTCGCAATCGAAAACTTTACTGCCTACTTATGATGTCTTCGATGAGGCCCGTTACTTTGAGCCGGCTGAGAAGTCTGAAGTTTTCACGCTCGATGGAAAGAAAATCGCGCTGGCGATCTGTGAAGATTTTTGGGGTGATGACCGCGTTTTGGGTCGAAAACTCTACGGACGTAATCCGATCGATCAGCTCATTGGTCTGAAGCCCGATTTACTTTTGTCCGTATCTGCATCTCCCTACGAGTTCGGGAAACGCGAGTATCGTGAAGCGTTACATGGAGCGGTCGCGAAAAAGGCGGATGCTCCGCTGATTTATGTGAATCAGTATGGTGCGACCGATGACGTACTTTTCGATGGCGCAAGCTTCGCAGTCGATAAAGGCGGCAAGGTCACGGGCCGACTCAAGGCATTCGACTCAGCTTTCGGGATCATTGAAACTGAGACTGGAGCTTGGGATTCATCTCTTGCGAGCGATCGCGAGGATAAGGCGCCCGAGGAGCTCGATGTGCTCATCCGTGGGCTCATCTCCGGAATTCGCGAATACTTTTCTCGTACGGGCTTCAAGCTCGGTGTGTTGGGTCTTTCAGGTGGAATTGACTCTGCAGTGGTCGCAACACTCGCCGTTCAAGCGCTCGGACCTAAGAATGTTCTAGGGATCGCGATGCCATCCCAGTTCTCGAGCTCACATTCGCTTGCGGATGCAGAGGAGCTTGCGAAAAACTTGGGAATTCCGTTCGAGGTGAGCCCAATTAAGTTTC
>CAYOJT010000309.1:0-2877 GCA_964404365.1 uncultured Bacteriovoracaceae bacterium | reverse complement strand
CCAACAAGTGACGAGTAGGTCGAGTTCACGCTCCGAGCGGTAACGATAATTTTGAATGAATTGATTGAGATCCGACTGAATGGAGCTGGATCCGTACTTATTCAGTTTCCGGCTGATATCCCAAAGTTCTTGAAGTGGTTTCAAGTGGGGTATCTCACCCAAGTTCGCGATCAAGTTCAGATATCGAATCGAGGCGTCGCCGCTCTTTCCGCGATTTAATCGATCCAAATCCTTCATGAAGAGCGTGCGGCAGTTCGAGTTATCGTAGATGTGATAAAAATATCCGCCTTCAATCGTAAACCAGTCCTCGTCGATTAGTTTTCTGGCACGCTGAGAAAGACTTGAATCAGAGAGCGCGCGTAAGTTCAGAGACTCGACCTCACGGTAAGTCTTTTCACCGTATTCGAGGACGGCTCGACTGAGGCCAGGTCGTTCTTTCATCGACTTTTTAATCGCGATCAAAACCTGAATCCCTTTCAGAATCGTCTTGATGCTGAGCGGAGTTCGGTAGCCGTCACCTGAGTAATTAGGTTCAATGCCTAATCCCTGATCGAACTCGCGTTCGATGAATCCCGGGATACATTTCACGGCTTCTTTGGTGGCGCTTAGGTTCCAGTAAATATGGCTGCAGAAGGCGCCTACCCAGTTTCTCTTCGTGTGAGGGGAAATCATCTTCATGCGCGAAAAGTAGTCCGGCATGGTTCGATTCATCATCATTCGGTACATCGAAATGATGAACGGATTTGCGACACTCGATGCGACCCCGCCATCCTTCATATTCGCATTCGTCCACTCGTCATGGACGTCGAATGTGATTTGGGTGATTGGGCGGCTCTGTAAAATGTAGAACTTCCCGTTTTCGAGCGCCCACTCGATGTCTTGGGGTGTGCCGTAGTATTTTTGAACTTCAAGCGCGATTTTAGAGAGTTCGTAAACCTGAGCTTCAGTCAGGTGCGAAGAAAGGGATTCGGATCTTGAGGCTTTTAACTCTTCGGTCATCCAGTTGAAGTGAAAACGATCTGGATTTTTCTTTCCCTGGACCAATTCCTCTCCCAGTCCATCAATAGCTTCAATCAGATGGGTCTGGTCTTGGCCCGTGCGCGGGTCAAGAGTGAAGAGGACGCCGGCCTGCTCGGGTGCTAGCATGCCCTGCAGAATGAGAGACATTTGGATTTTTGAAGCGTCGATGCCGTTCTTTTTACAGTATTCGAGGGTCCGTTCACTTTTCATAGCCCTCAAGCACACCTGAATGGCTTCGAGGGCTGTATTGACAGTGGTGAGGTTCAACACAGACTCGAAAATCCCAGCGAAAGATGCAGATGCGGAGTCCTCGAAATTGGCGGAACTTCTAATTGCGAATTTTTTGTAGCCCTCTTGAGAGAGGACCGTGATCGCCTCTTCGACGAGCTGCGGGAGCGAAGGAGAATTCAAATCGTTTGGAAAGAGGATAAATCCCTTTGGTACGGGAAAGCCTCGCGCAGAGAGTTCACAAAGATTCTTCGCCTTCCCGCCGGAAAGTCGTCGGTCCTCTTGACTCTGGATTTCGAGAAAAGCTTTCACGATTGGTTTTGAAGGTGAGCCTTCGTCACGGTGTTTTTGAGTTCATGGATTTTCACGAAGTCGTCGTTCGTGAGAGCGGCCATGATCGAGAGTTCTCCGGCAAGTAGAGTTGCTGCCACGATCTCGGCGAATTTCAGCGCCCCACCTTTTCCGTGACAACCCAGAATTTCTAAACATTCACGCTGCGTGGGGAGTCCGGTTCCGCCTCCCACGGTTCCAATCGTGAGATTTGGAATGAGAAGGCTTGCATAGAGATCGCCATCTCCTGTGACTTCGTAATTCAATAGACCGGCAGAGCAATTTGCGATCTGAGCAACGTCCTGTCCAGTTGCGATAAAGAGAGCGGCCAAGCCGTTTGCGATATGCGCGCTTGCTCCCATAATTCCGGACTTCATTCCGGCCATGACGGAAGTGATCCAAAGCTCACGCATCTTTTCGGGAGTGCTTTTCAGGACGCGTGATACGACTTTTTTTGGAATCGTCGCTTCCACCAAAACTTCTTTTCCGTAACCGTTAATGAAATTTGCGTAGGAAGATTTTTTATCCGCCGAATAATTACAGCGAAGAAAAAATCGCTCGGCCCTCTTCTCAGTGATGATGTGCTCGCAGACATTTTGTGTCGCGATATTAATCATGTTGAGGCCCATGGCATCGCGCGTGTGGTAGACGAATTTCAAAAGGAGGCGCTTACCCATAAAAACCGGTTCAATCCGCAGAAGCTTTCCGTGCTGAGTGCTTTTTTCAGCAATTTTCTTGAGCGATTCAAAATTCGAATCCACCCATTGAGCAAGCTTTAAGCAGTCTTCTAGCCCGTTCATGATGAAGACCGGAGTGATGTGCATGAAGTCCTTTAGGACTTTTACTTTTGCTCCACCGGAATAGGAAATGGCGAGCATTCCTCGGTTGTAGCTATCGACGAGTGCGCCTTCTGTCGTAGCGAGTGGGACGTAGTGTTCACCGCGAGCATTTTCGCCGTAAATGAGTACGGGACCTGCGATGCCGATAGGAACTTGGGCTGCCCCGATCAGGTTTTCGATATTTCCTGTGAGCTTTTCGCCCTTCAAGGTGTTCTTCGAAATATTGGGTATCTCGATTTTCAGCTTCTTTTCGATCCAAGCTTGTCGTTCGCGGACCGTTTGTTCGGAGTAGTTTTCTCCGGCTTTTCTAAAGATACGATCAGAATTTTCGGCCTTAGTTTTTGGCGTCATAACGAGTGCTTTATAGGCGTCCTTGCCTGAGCGGCCCAGTGGCGGCGGAGTCAGAAAAACTCAATTCTGACACCGTGCGCATAAATAGCTGAAATCACAATGAATCCAG
>CAYOJT010000308.1:0-2909 GCA_964404365.1 uncultured Bacteriovoracaceae bacterium | reverse complement strand
CTTACGTCACCGCGCAGCGAATGAAAGGCGAATGGGTCAGAATCACGGACCTAGCAGAAGCCTATCGCGATCTTTTTCAGCTCAATGATGGACCATCGCTGACTTCTTCTCCTGCGACTGCCATCCCTCCGGCTCCCCAAACGCGTACAAATATTCCAAGGCCCACTCCCACCGAACGCACTCACATGCCTTCGGTCAATGAACTCACTTCGCCGAAAGTCGATCGTTCGTCTTCATCGCGTTTTCAAGCTCCACCTCGACCGACCGAACAATTAGAAGCTTCGAAGCTCATTACGCTTAATCCGCCAGGATCAGGCTCCGCAAACCCAGACGCGACCGAGGCTCTCTTTCAGGCTATTCAAGCGATTCGAGAAAAAAATCAGATGAAGACTCACGCTCCTTCGAGAGACACGTGGGGAGAGCTATCCCGGCCCAAGAAAACGATTCCGGCACAAAGCTCACTCTACATCGTGTTGATTGGGATATTGGTCACCGCCGCCTACGCGACCTATAAGATCGTTCAATCTCGAAAAGAAGAGGTCGATCGTCAGACCGCTCTTTCGCAAGCGAAGCCGACTCCATCAGCCCCAGCAGCTTCGCCTACGCCCCCCCCTTCTTCGGCTAAGCTCTTAAACGATCCGTCCGCCCACGGCGGCAGTTCGACCGGATCGAGTGGATCGCGATATTCCGCTCCCTCACGGACGAAAAACATGAACAGCTCTGCAGGCGGAAGCCTTCACCTCTCCACTCCTAAGCGCGTCGATGACGAGGAAGATGAACAACCGGCGCGGGAAGACGACGAAGAGATCGCAGCCCCAGAGCCGATCGAAGAGGGAAACATGGCAAACCCTTCCCGAAATAATCACCAGCCTTCCGACGGCAGTTATTCAGTCGATGGTGGCGAAGGGGACGACGCCGGCGGCGAGGGACGCTCTAAACCTCCCGTGATGGAAAACGCGATAGATCCGGCTACTGGCCAGCCGATCAATACCCAAAACTAATACAATTCATTCACTTAACGCATCGCGCCCGCATTTTTTCTTCACGTGAAAAATCGCGCTCGATCTACTACTCTTGCCGAATTCATGGCCAAAAAGGGAATTCTGATCACATTCGAGGGCACGGAGGGAGCAGGGAAATCTACGCTCATCCAGGCGCTTGCGCGCATCCTTGAAGGGCGCGGAGTATCGGTCACGACGACGCGTGAACCTGGAGGAAATCCGGTTGCGGAAAAAATCAGGGACGTCATCCTCCACCATCCAATGAATCCATGGACGGAGCTTTTCCTTTACGAGGCGGCTCGAGCAGAGCACCTTCATCAAACGATTCTACCCGCTCTGTCGAAAGGTCACATCGTACTTTGCGATCGATTCACGGATTCGTCGCTCGCCTATCAGAGCGCGGCTCGCGGTTTAGATTGGAAGACGGTGAAGGCACTCAACTCGATTGCCACTCGGAAACTAAAGCCAGCGCTGACGATTTTCCTCGATATCGATCCAGCTCAAGGCCTTCGATCTGCCTTGAACCCAAACCGTTTTGAGGCCGAGGGCGTTGCGTTTCAAACCCAAGTTCGAAAAGGCTTTCTAAAAGCCATCAAAGAGGAACCGAAGCGGTGGATGAAAATTCCAGCTCGCTCCGGCACTCCGGATCAGATGGCTGAAAAAATCTATAGCGAACTCAACCGTAGATTCGGCTGGTCGAAAAAAGAGAAGAAGAAATGAAGGCAGCCTCTCAGCCGAAAGGCATCCTCCCCCTTCCTTCCGCTTTTTTGAAAGCGCATGCCGATACGGTCGTTCATGCGACTCAGCAGTGGCGCGAAAACAAGCGTGTCCCACCCGTGCTCCTGATGACCGGTCCTCGCGGGATTGGGAAGCGTGAAATGGCGTATTGGATCGCCCAACTGCTTCAATGCGAACGCGCAAGTTTTAGCAACGCTTCACCCACTGAATCCTTGTTTGGGGGTTTAGGACTCGAACCCGCGCCATCGCCGGAATCTCAGGATGGACCCTGCGGAGTCTGCCCCGCTTGTGAACGCGCACAACACGGAAACTCCGTCGACTTTGAGGAAATTGAACTCGAAAAGGATTCTCAAACGCTCAAAATCGATCAGTTTCGTTCGATCAAAGAGACCATGGGGTTTTCTTCATTTTCCGGGAGCTATCGCGTTTTTTTAATTCGCGATGCTGAGCGGATGACCGTTCAAGCGGCAAATTCGATTTTGAAGCTCTTAGAAGAACCACCCCCGGGCTGGGTTTTCCTTCTGACCTGCTCTGATCCGAGCGCACTTCCTACGACTGTTCTCTCTCGCTGCCAGATTCTCCGAATGCGACCCATGTCGGATGATTTATTACGGGATCTATTATTTGAAACTCGCGGGGACCTACTCAATGACGTCAAACGCCTTGAATCCGCCATCCGCTCCGCTCAGGGCAGCTTCAGTACGGCGATCACACTGCTTGAAGAAGAAAACTGGGAAAAACGAGTAGCCCTATTTGATTTCCTGGAGCGTCCGCAGGCCCACCTGCCTGCGTTCATTGATTGGGCAGCCGGCGAGCCGGATCGATTTCGGATACTCCTGGATCAGCTCGAGAGAATTCTCGCGGATTGCATTCAGAAAATACAGGATCCCCATTTTTCAGGTATTGATCCAGCATTTAAAGCCAGAATCGAAAAACACATCAGTTCGGTTTCTAAAAAGCTAGGCTCAGAAGATGCTGCTCTTCGCTTTTTTATACAAAGAATTGAGCGCGTTTTCTCGCTGAGACGCGAAATGCTCGCTCCACTCAACGCTAAAATTCTCATTCAGGATCTACTGATCCCGTGGCTCGATGCCACACCTTAGGTCTTGGATTTCAGGGGCGCGTCTGTTTCCAAAGGAAGACGTCCAGTCAGGATGTCCCAGAACATCA
>CAYOJT010000307.1:0-2935 GCA_964404365.1 uncultured Bacteriovoracaceae bacterium | reverse complement strand
GAATTTAAAGCGCGTCCGGGTTGAATGGGTGAGGCCGGGTCCTGCTGCTGACACTACGAGTTTTCTGCTTGTCCACGGAGTGGGACGGCCCGAGACCGTTCGTCCGACCTTTGAACGAGCGGGTTGGAAGATTTCTGCTGAGAAGGTATTTCCCGATCATGCCTCCTACGAACTCGATGACGTTAATCAGCTCATCGAAGCGGCAAAAAACAGTCGCTCTAGAGTAGTGACCACGGGAAAAGATGCAGTGAAATGGCAGGCTCTCGGCGTAGCAGATGCCGATTATCTTGTGATTGAACCTACCGTAAAAGTCACGGATGGCGCGGATACATGGAATGCGCTAATCGACAGGCTTTAAGTAGACTTTAAAGCTCTGTTTTCGTAAAATTTTCCCCATGTTCATCCGATCCTCGATACTCGCCGTTACCTTAGCCTTGGGTTTCCTCTCCTGCGCCGGACCTGAAGTCGCGAAAGTGAAAGAGCTTGAGCTGAGTGATGCAAAAGGTTCAAAAGACATCCCAAAAGGGATGCTCGAAAAATTTGAAGTCCAAGAGGCTGTAGCTACTCCCACACCTGAACCGACCGCAGTCGAGAAAAAGAAGGTGAAGAAGGCGACCCCCAAGAAATCCGCATTCGTCATTCCCAATCGACGCTCCAACGTGAATCCGGTCTGGGTGGGTGAAAAGATGGAGCTTGAGATTACCTATCTCGGAATGGCAGCAGGTTTATTCACTGCAGAAGTCTTGCCGTTCAAAATCGTGAATGATCGGAAGGTTTATCATCTAAAGGGAAAAGCCGAGTCTTCGAATATTTTCGCGCTCTTTTACAAGGTGAACGACTGGATGGAAAGTTATTGGGATTATGAAGGACTCTTCTCCCATCGCTTTCACCTGATCTTAGATGAAAGTAAACAAAGTCGAGATGCACTCGAACTTTATGATTCTGAGAAGAAACAGTCCTTCTATTGGAACAGAAGAAACCACGTCACAAAGGGTTATGAGGAGAAAAAAGAGACAAAGGAGATGACTCTTCCTTTTCCGCAGGACAGCTTTTCGATCCTTTACTACATTCGACAGCTCCCTCTTGAGGACGGGAAACAATACGTCATCCCCGTTGTCAGCGAAGGAAAAAATTGGGAAGCAGTCGTGAGTGTGATTCGCCGTGAAAACTGTGATTACCCAGGCGTGAAAACCCGCTGCGTAGTGGTGCGACCACAAACGCGTTTCGCAGGTGTGATGCAGCAGGACCGCGGAGACAGTTTCGTTTGGCTCACTGACGATGACCGTCGATTCTTGGTACGCATGGAAGCGAAAGTAAAGATTGGAACTGTGAACGCAGTTCTTAAAAGGGTCGAACCAGGTGCCAAACCTGAGTAATTCACCCAAAAAGATTTTAGTTCGCTCGCCGAATTGGATAGGGGACCAGGTCCTTGCTTTTCCGTTTTTTCATTATTTAAGAAAGGCATATCCAAAAGCCCACATCACCGCAGTCTGCGTACCCTGGGTGTCGGATGTTCAATTTCAGGGCTATGTTGATGAAGTGATCGTGCTTGAGCGACCCTCGCACGGGTCATTTTGGACAAAATTTCAGCAGCTCGACTCCCAAGCGAAAGCGATTGGAAAACAGGGTCCTTGGGATCTTGCCATCTCGCTCCCAAATTCTTTTTCCGCAGCCTGGCTTTTAAAGCGAACAGGAGCAGGCGTTCGAAGAGGATATAAATTTGAGGGGCGTGGCTTTCTTCTAAACGATGGCCTGAAGATGCCCGATGAAACGTTTGAGATCCATCATCGCGCACAGGCCTATGTTGACCTCTTGCCGGAGGATGCTCGTCCGAAGACTTCGGTCAAAGATTTTTGGGGAATATTCCCTGAGAATGAACTGGATGAACCGATTCCGGGCGAACTCAAGAATTTCGATTATAAACGTCACTGGATGTCGAAAAAGAATCCAGACCCGATTGAAAAGCCTAAAGAACTCTATTGGATTTTGGCTCCAGGAGCCACGGCGGATTCGAGACGGTGGCCGATTGAATACTTTATCCAGCTCGCACAAATGGTCGCAAAGCAGACCACTTTGAAAGGGCTGATTGTCGGGGGTCCCAAGGAAGCGCCGATTGCGGAACGTTTATGTCAGTTCGAAGAGTTGAACCTGGTCGACTACACGGCGCGTGGAAGTGTCGCGTCGCTTGCGCCATTATTTGAAGGCGCCGAATTCACCGTCACGAATGAGTCGGGTCTTGCGCACGTGGCAGCTCTTTGTGGGTCGCTCGTACAAATTGTTTGTGGAGCGGCAGATCCACGACGCACTCGCCCGGTTGGGCCTGGTCTTGTGCAGGTTTCCCTTAACGCCGTTGAATGCTGGCCGTGCGAACGTAATACTTGTTCGCAGCCGATCGAAAAAACGATCCAGTGCTTAAAAGGCATTAAACCTGAAACCGTATGGGAGGAGATCAAACGTGGATTACGCAAAATCTCTTCTTGAGATGAATGCAGTGACCGTCTGCCTCTCGCATTCCTGGGGCGGTCTAGAACAAACTGCCGCTTATGACGTTCAAGCATTAGTTTCTCAGGGCTTAAAGATGCGACTGGTCGCTCTCGCCGGCAGTCCCATTCACGAAGTTTCCATGAAAAATCCGGGCGTGGAAGTTATTCCCCTCAACTATAGACCGCGGGATCATTTCGATTTTAATCTTCGCGACGATATTAAGAAATGGATCAGCGGGGGAGTGAATCTTTTTCACCTCCATCAACCGACGCTCTTAAGCTCGATCGTGCCCTGGCTCTATCCTTATAAGAAAATTCCGCTCTTCGTTTCCCGCCACATCATGAGCGATCACTCAAAGAAAACGCCCTACCACTTCTGGCTTTACCGGAGAGTCGAGTCGATTATCGCGATGAGTGAGGCTCTAAAAGAAAACGTCCTTCAGTACCATCCG
>CAYOJT010000306.1:2027-2987 GCA_964404365.1 uncultured Bacteriovoracaceae bacterium | reverse complement strand
TTTGATCTGGACGGATCTCTCCCGAGATCATTCTCCCGGCGTGAGCCAAACGGAGTTTTATAAAATTTATGCATTCGGAAGCGTCAGTCGCTACCTCCCAATTGGAAAGGTGGCGCAGCTCAGTAGTATCATCGTTGCGACCCAGACCGAACAGCGTGCTCGCGCGCTCGTTTCATTCGTCGAGTGGACCCTGTCCGGTATTTTAAGCGGACTGCTCCTGACTTTAGTTTCGCTCCTTTGGGTGAGTTTCCCCGCTTTTCTTACTGGACTCGGCGTCTATGCTTTAATGTGTCTGGTCTTGTTTTTACCTGCGTGGGAGAAACGCTCTCTTCCGCAGTGGGTTCTCTCTCTTCTTAAAAAAATAGGTAAGGGCGAGGCGAAAGACTTCGATGTTCGCCTCTCGAGACGCCGCATCCTTCGGGCAAGTATCGCCATGTTTCTGTTCTCGTGGACTGCGGAGGCACTGGCTGCATTTTTCCTCTTCGGAGCGGCGGTGGGCGTTCCAACACTTGCTCAAACCATGAGTATCGTGTTTTCAAACACCGTTTCCTATTTTGGCGGCATGTTTGTATTTTTTATTCCGAATGGTTTAGGTATCCGAGAAGCGATGTTCGTCTGGATTTCTCAGCATGAACTCGGTGAAACAATGTCCGAGTTTATTCCGCTTGCTCTTCGGTCAACCGTACTTTTCTGTGAGGTTCTCTTTTTCATCCCATTACTTTGGATTTGGAAACGTTCGAACTCTCAGACGCCACGCCATCAAAAAACGAAGGAAGAAGTGTCGCGGCTCTACAAGATTTGGACCTCCGAGGATAGTTACCCTCATTTTTTAGATCAGGAATATGATTCCATTCTTCGCGGATCTGCTCGCTTGAATCAACCGGGACAGAAAGTTCTTGATGTGGGTTGTGGCGTGGGGCGGGTCGCTGCTCATTTAAAGCGTCTAGGTCATACTGTTCA
>CAYOJT010000306.1:0-2017 GCA_964404365.1 uncultured Bacteriovoracaceae bacterium | reverse complement strand
TTGTTCCTGAATGCGTTGAAGAGGCGATTAAAAAAGGGCGTATCGACCAGGGGTTTGTGGGCGATGCGCTTAAGACCGGGCTCCCAAGCGAATCTTATGACGTCATTCTCTACTTCGGCGTACTTCTCCATATTTTTGATTTGAAGGCTCTATTGTCGGAAGCGGCGAGGCTTCTTAAACCGGGGGGAGAAGTAGTCATCTTCGATCATCATTCGAGAAATCCCTATGTAAAATTGCATTTCAATCGACCAGATTGGTTTGATCGGCTCCTCGAGGGTCGATCGAACGCTCCTCGGCATCCGTTGAATGAGAAGTTGGTGGTAGGAAATGCTCCTGGAACGATTTCCTGGTCGGAACCTGTCTATTTTTCTCTATTCACACAACATCCGAACCGATTGATCCAGCTTGTACATCAGATCGCGCGCCTCATTTTTAAATGCATTCGAATCTGTACGAAAGCACGTTGGACAGGAAATATGGTCTTTCTTGTCGGAAAGAAAACGGGTTAGGCTTAAGTCATGTATCGAGACCGTCGAATTGCATTGGTTATTCCCGCGTACAACGAGGAGCGTCTCATTGGAAAAACCTTAGAAAAGGTTCCTCCACTGTTTGATCGAATTTTTGTCGTCGATGATTGCAGTCCCGATAATCAGTGTGAAGTCGTCAGAAAACGGGCTCAGGTTGACCCTCGGATTCAGCTCATCAGTCATAAAGAAAACTCCGGTCCCGGTGCTTCGATCATTACGGGGTATCTTGCATCTGCGCAGGAAAAAAACGACGTGACCGTGGTCGTGGGCGGTGATGATCAGATGGATTTAGATCAGGTCATCCGGTTCCTCGATCCGTTAATCGACGGCAAAGCCGATTACGCCAAAGGGAATCGTTTTCTCCTAAAAGAGCTCGCGGAAACCATGCGGAGAATGCCCAAGATTCGGCTCTGGGCAAACTGGATCATCACCCTCTTAACAAAAGTCGCCTCCGGCTATTACGGAATCATGGACGTTGTCGACGGGTACACCGCGATTACTTTAGATGCGATTCAGACCATCCGCTGGGAAGATGCTTGGAAGAAGTATGGATATCCAATGGATTTCCTCGTTCGCCTAAACGGCTATGGTTTTCGAGTGGTCGATGTCCCAAGAAAAGCGATTTATACACCGGGTGAGCGCCAGTCCCAAATTAAGGGTTTTCGCTACGCATGGAGCGTATCCCCGATGCTGATTCGCGATTTCTTTTGGAGACTTCGATTCAAATACGTTTATCGAAGCTTCCATCCCCTCATTTTTTTCTATTTCTTTGGTGCGATACTCACGCTCTTTGGGTTTAGTGCTGGGGTCTTTCTGATCTGGGATAAACTTTTTTCATCTGGGATGTTGGTCACGGGGCCGAAGGCCATCCTCGTCGCTCTATCGCTCATTTCGGGTTTTCAGTTCCTACTTTTTGCGATGTTTTTTGACATGCAAGAAGGCGCTAAATAGAAAAATTAAAATATAAGCGATGGCGATAGCACACGCACCGAGAGCAAGATTCAGCCTCGTCGGCGAAAGCGCAGTTAATTTCCACGCTGGATTCGCAAGTTCAGGGTGTTTCTGAAAAAATAAATTGAGCGGTAAGACCTGACTTGATAATGCCTGCATCAAATAGCCTGGGTCGAAAGCATACTTAAAACTGTAATAGACGGCTTGAGTGTCTTGTACGCAGGTTAAACCATCATCCGACCAGCGGGAGGCGGTATTTGGTACGATCGCGTAAAGTAGGTACATCCAAAATACCCAGAATCCTCCAAACACAGTCAGCGGTTTGAAAATGAATCGGCTGGTCGGAAAGTTTTTCAAAACTTCCATCCATATGATCAGAGCGCCGGCATAAGAGCCGATCAGATACCTATAACCAAAATCGCTCCCGTTACCTCCCCAGCCAATACTGATTATCGCTTCCAAGATAAGCCAAAGCGCCGCTGCTCTACCGAGATTCGAGAGGCGACGAAAGAAAACGATTCCGAGAATGAATGAAGCGG
>CAYOJT010000305.1:0-3000 GCA_964404365.1 uncultured Bacteriovoracaceae bacterium | reverse complement strand
ACTCGCTCGTCCGATCCTTCTCAAACGAGATTTCACGATGGGCTTCGGAACGAAGGTCGCCACCATCAGTCACCCGATGGGACTTGCGAAGAAGGGCGACTTTGAAGTCGTACTTTCGCAGGAGAGCGACCCAAAAACTCACCTCTTTCCTATCAACTCCGCGCGCGGATCGAGCTTAGGAGAGCCTATTTTTGATCCGAACTCGCACGCAGCGATCGGACTCCTCGTTTCCGACTCCCTCGCGCTTCAGAGCGACGTGATTTCCGAAAAACTCCAAGAAAAAGGCATTCCATTCGAAGCGATCTAAAAGTTCGCGCACAAAAGAAAAGGGCCGCATCTCGATTGAGGTGCGGCCCTTTTTGACTTGAATACTATTCGATTACTTCACGCGGAGATTCATGATGCTTTGAGCTTTCAAAGCCGAACCGAACTGATCGGCGTTCATGATGCGCATGCCTGGAAGAGCCGCTTCCATCGTGAAGATGAACTCATACTTCCCTTTATCGAGTACTGGAAGACCGAGCGTCGAGTAGTTCGCGCTGATATTCGTCGCTCCGCCCACCGACTTCATCGCGAAGATCGAGAATGGGAAGGTTCGATTCAGAAGTTCGCGATCAGCAGCCAGCGAACGGTGCTGAATCACTTGAACGCTCAAGCCCGAAGCGAAATCTTGAATCGCTGGGCTTACGTTCATGGTGACAGTCCCGTTCAGAACAGACAGAGCGTCCATCCCTTGAGCAAACGCTTGAACCACTGGAGCTGCATCAACGAAAGAGTATTTCGAATTTGCAGTCAACTGAATCGTGTTTCCGAGACGCGCAACACCTGTGGTCATGTTCTCACCGATCAGGAGTTTTCCGGATCCTTTTACGGAAACACTGAGTTGATCACCATCGAGGCTCGCTTCGAAGGTTTCGTTTGCGCTCACGCCTTGTGGAAGATCACCGAAACTCATCTCGATGTTCGCAATCACGTTCGCATCGAAAACCTGGACCGGAACGCGCTCGCGCACCACACAGCTGTAGGGAACTTGAACGTAAACTGGAACTTGTCGGCATCCTGGGCCAGGTCCCGGACCTGGGTAAGGACGAGGTGGAACAGGACGTGGTCCTGGGCCAGGGCGGGGTCCTGGGTACGGTCCAGGGTAAGGTCCGCGTGGGCATTCCCAGCGGTAACCACGGAATTCTTCACGGTAGCAGGTGCGAACGACTTCGCGCTCCTGGTATTCGGTGCGGTACTTCACGCTGTCGAGCGTGATCGTTTCCGCAGACTGTCCGGTAAACTGAACCGTCGCGGTACTCGCAGCATTCGCAGTCGCAGCCGAAATCGCAACCAAAGCAAACAATCCAAATAGATGTTTCATGAAACCCCCTTAGGTTTGACAACTTGTCTTTTAAATATCGAAAGGAAAAAGCCTTGTCGAGGTCACAATTGACGAACCGCATCTTTTAATGACGCGCTGAATCATCTATGGAATCACAGGATTTCTTATCCATTCACCATTTGAAAAAACGGGGATATAGAAGGCGCATGTCGCACGGAACACCCAATCCCATCCAAGATTTCGCAAAATTCCGCGAGCTCTTAGAAGCCACTTTCATGTTTCCCACCGACTACACTCACAAGTTTATTGGAAAATCCTCACCCGCCTTTCAGGCGTCCGTTCGCGAGTTTGAAGGAAAATTTGTGGGGCTCACTCGAATCCATGAACGCACAAACTCAAACGGAAGTTTTCTTGCGCTCACCTACACCTTCATTGCGGGAACTGCGGATGACGTGATCGAACTCACGCGTGCGACCCAAATGATCGATGATCTGCTTTACATCTTGTGAGCGACACTACCCTCTCCACGCTAAAAATTATTCAGGACCTGAGAGATCAGGGTTTTTCAGTTTCTCGAAATTTCTTCCCCGCAACGTGGGCCAACGCTGCACGCTCCGAAATTCTGGAGCGAGAGGCGGATTTTCAACGGGCTGGGATCGGAAAATTAAACCTCAAACAGATCGCAGACGACGTTCGAAAGGACAAAACCCTTTGGTGGGAGATGTCCGCACCGACCATTCCTCAAAAACCTTACGTTGAATTCTTCTCTCAGCTTAAACTCGACTTAAATCGGGAGCTTTTCTTGGGCCTTTGGGACATTGAAGGCCATTATGCCATTTATGAGGAAGGAGCTTTCTATAAGAAGCACCTCGATCGATTCAAAAACGACTCGAAACGAACGGTTTCGATGGTCACTTTTTTCAACCCAGACTGGGACGCTTCAAACGGTGGAAACTTGGTGATCGAGCATGAAGAGCGAAGAATCGAAGTGCTTCCTGAAGCTGGAACCATAGTCGTGTTTCTCAGCGATTCCGTCCCACATGAAGTCACCGAAACCAGAAAACGTCGATTCAGTTTTGCGGGCTGGTATCGAACCCGTTGAGAAGCTGGCTTAAGAATAGAAGAACTTCTTCAGTTCTGCGCTTAACCACTTCGGATCATCTAGAGACAAGTCATGTCCCGCGGTTGGATGAAAAACGATCGGCGCATTCAAAGCGCGCGCGATTTTTTTCGAGCACTCGACCGATACGAGACGATCCTTCTCGGATGCCACGACTAGAACCGGGGTCTTAATATTTTTAGGGAGCTTATATTTAACCATCGCGAGCGTTTGCGCAAAAAATGTACGTCGACTCAGTGGAGCATCATATCGACAACGGATGGCATGTGCGAGGTAGTCGGGATTTTCACTCTGCCTATTCGCCGTCAATCCCAGAATAATTTTTTCAGAAATCTCCGGTTTGAAGACGCTGATGGCCTGGACGATCTTGGGAAGATTCCGAACCTGCACGCGTTCGAAAAAAGTCGAATGAGAACCTGAACTCGAATTCGCGATCACTGCCTTCGAAAAAAACGAGGGTTCGTTCGCGATCCAATCCAACCCCACCATTCCACCCAGGCTGATCGCAAAAAGATTCCACTGATCTTTCGGCCACTCGCCCGAGGCGATTTTGGCG
>CAYOJT010000304.1:0-3012 GCA_964404365.1 uncultured Bacteriovoracaceae bacterium | reverse complement strand
ACCTCCTGCCACGCAAACTCGTCATGGCTGCAGATGAAGGCAATAAGAAGATGATCGAGAACCAAAAGAAAGTTCTCGAAAAGAAACGTGCAGCTTCTCGCTCCGCTTCGGAAGAGATGGCGAAAAAATTCAACGATCAAACCGTCACCATCAAACGCAAAGTCGGAGAGAAAGATAAACTCTTTGGCTCTGTGAGCTCGACCGACATCGTTCAAGCGATGAAAGATGCGGGTCACAAGATCGAAAAACGCATGGTTTCGATGGAACACCCAATTAAGGCTCTCGGCGTTCACACCGTGACCTTGAAAGTCGATCACGACGTCACCGCTCAGATTAAAGTCTGGGTTGTGAAAGAAGAATAATTCTCAAAAATTTCTGTTAGACGGGAAGCTACGAGTTCTTGATTCGTGGCTTCCGTTTTTGCTCTGCCGATTGGATTTAAGCTGTAGGGGATAAATCGTGCTCGAGAATCAAACCAGAAATTCACCATTACGCGTTCCGCCTCATAACACTGAAGCGGAGCGATCCGTATTAGGTGCGATCCTTCTCAATAACGAATCTATTTTTAAAGTCGCCGAGGTCGGTATCGAAGCGCGTGACTTTTATCACGACCCTCACGCGAAAATCTTCGAAACCCTTCAGGGGCTCTCTTCTCGTGGTCAGGCCCTGGACTTGGTCACTCTCACTTCCGCTCTCCGCGATCGCGGCTGGTATGAGTCGATTGGTGGTCAACCGACACTGACTTCGCTTGTTGAAGACACATTTGCGATTTCAAACGTCGCGCACTACGCGGGTATCATCCGGGATAAGGCTCTCTTACGGCGCATGATCGGAGCGGTCGGCGAAATCGCTGATGAAGCGCTCTCTGGCGTTCAGGACGTTGAATCCTTTTTAGATGAAGCGGAACGGAAAGTCTTCCAAGTCAGCGACATCAAGCTCACGAAGACCTTCTCTTCCATGCAGGAAGTGATCGTCGATAACATCAAGATCATTGAAGATTCGATTACTCGTGGCGATGCGATCACGGGGCTCCCAACCGGATTTACGGATCTGGATAAGATGACATCGGGTCTTCACCCGGGTCAGCTCATCGTCATCGGTGGACGTCCAGCGATGGGTAAATCGTCGCTCGTCGTTTCGATGGCACAAAATGCCTGTATTCAGAATAAAGCGGTGATCGCGCTTTTCTCTCTCGAGATGTCGAAAGAAGAACTCGGGATGAGGATGCTTTCTTCACTCTCACGAATTGATTCGAAACGCCTTCGGGTCGGTCGCGTGATGGAGCGTGAACACCAGCGCCTCTTCGAAGCCGCAGATCAGCTTTCAAAAGCAAAACTCTACATCGATGATTCAGGTGCGCTGACTGTGATGGACATGCGAGCTCGCTGTCGTCGTCTCCTTTCGATGGAGAAGAAACTCGACCTCATTATCGTCGATTACCTGCAGCTCATGCAGGGTTCGCGCGCTTCGCGTGGCGAAGGTTCTCGCGAAAAGGAAATTTCGGAGATCTCGCGAAATCTGAAGTCGCTTGCGAAGGAATTGAAGACGCCGATTATCGCGCTCTCGCAGCTTTCGCGTGCACTCGAGTCGCGTCCAGATAAACGCCCGATGCTCTCTGACCTTCGTGAATCGGGAGCAATCGAGCAGGATGCCGACATCGTTGGATTCGTGTATCGCGATGAATACTATAACAAGGACTCCGAAGATCGCGGTATCGCGGAGCTCATCATCTCGAAACACCGGGCCGGTGAAACAGGGACCGTGCGACTCTCCTTCATGGGTGAGTTCACGCTTTTTGCGAACCTCGCGCACGACGCTCCGGGTATGGCGGTGCCCCCGCCTCAAGGTGGATATTCTCGCCCTCCTCGCGGAAACGGCGACGATCAGTTCCTCTGATTATTTTTCTGCAATTTTAGCTGAGACGAATTTCTATTTCGTGATGAGCTTTTTTGCGTCTTCGTTCGAGAGGGGCTCACCGAAGAAATACTTCGTTTGAATATCCGCGACGCTCTTATCCATCGCAGCGATCTTTGCATCTTCCACATTGTGCCTGCGACCGAAGAACGGAATTTTCAACGGTTCAAGTGCTTTCGAAACAACTTCTAAATGTTTCTGTTTATTATCGATGAAGATGATTTTCTTCGGTTTAATTTTTGTCTTCTCTAAGAATTGAACGAGTGCTTCGCCTTTCGTGAAGGGCCCCACAAGAAGCAGCCCATCCTGATAAATGGTCTTAGCTCCCTTTTTCACGATCGAAACCTTTTTCGGATACGGTGCTCTCAAGGCGAGATTGATGCCGAGACTTTTCAGTTCTTCTCGGGTTCCTTCTAAAAGTTCTTCACTTCTCCCGGTGAGCGCCATAGTCCAGATCCCGCGCGCTTGTACGCCCGCAATGAGACTTGAGGTTTCAGCTTCAACTGGAAGTACGGTTTTCGCGGTTCGATGAAAGTCGACCCACCTTTTGACGGCATCGTTCACGCCTTTATCGATCGCTTCTTTTTTAGGTAGGCCTTTTTGAAAATTTTCCTGGATGTATTTTTCAAGGAGGTAGTCGAACCATTCCTCATTACCAATCGTCTGCGGAGTCATCATCACCGTGTTGTCCAGGTCCAGTGCCACGAGTGTGCCTTCTTCGACGCCTTCGAGCGCATCTTTCATGCTGGATGCTTCTCGAATTTCAGCGCGAAGGCTGACGCCAGTGAAAAGGATGCTGAGCACGATAGCTTTTAGGAGTGTTTTCATCTTCATAAATTACCTTGGGTATTAGTTTGAGCAGTAGAGGCCTTTAAGCGAATTAAAATAGAATTTTCCAGATTTTCGATCCCGCGGGGACAATCCGTTAAATAGAAAGCAGGTGTCTTTGGGGCAGTCTGGACCGGGAAAAATTTCGTTTTCGCTGATCGAGGCGCTTAGACCGCAGGCTTCGGAGGCGTTCATATCGACAATTCGATAAATTTGGTGCGGCCGGAGCGGAGCGGGTGGATGCCCGATATTTGTATTCCGCGAAAACAG
>CAYOJT010000303.1:0-3018 GCA_964404365.1 uncultured Bacteriovoracaceae bacterium | reverse complement strand
AAACGCATCTGTTGAGAACGCAATCAACGAACTGAACTACACCCTCTCTGTCGAATGGAATCAAAAAGACGAAGCTGTGAAAAAAGCAGCTTTCGCTAAATTCTACGGCGAACTTCAAGCTCTTGAAGCTCAAGGCGTAAGCCGTGATGAAATCTACGCGACGATCAAATCGAAAGTTTTGACTGCACAAGCAGCTAAAGACGTAGACGCGATCATCGGTCTTGCTAAAGCAGGCCGTATCACCGCTCAAGAAGCACGCGCTCAATTGGGTGCTTACTTGAACAAAGCTCAAGCAACCGGTGCTAACTGGTCTTCTGGAGCTACTCTCGGCGGTATCGGTCTCGCATTAGTCGTGATCGGCCTCGTCGCTCTCGCAGTCGCTTCCGGCGGCGGCGGATCTGTCGTGGTTTATCAAGACTGCGGTTACTACTGCTATGACTACTACTGGGGCGAGTATTACTACTGCTGCTACTGATAGAGTCCGTTTAGAATCCGACTCCAACGTCCCAACGATTGTGAGTTGAAATAGGGCCTCGGATCGCTAGTCGATCCGGGGCCTTTTTTATTGGAAATCGAGCCACTCTAAAAGCGGTATACCCCTTGCTCAACTACACGTTATGTTGTTGCGCGCAGTGGTTATATGCAGTTTCGCGGCGCTTTTGATGTTTCGTGCCTTTGCGGGTGTCGAAGCTTTAGACACTCGTGATCTGAAAGCTCTACCTTGGTTTGCAAATACCAAAGAGTATAAGTCGCTCTTATCAAGTGGCCTGCCTGAACTCACCGAAAATGAGGCCGCGGGTCTCGATCCTGTAGTACGCGAATTTTTTTCCAAATCAAACGAACGCAGTCTGAATTGTGAGTCTGAAATCCTAGCTTCATTGGCTCTCAAACTTCAGGAGGCGGGAGTCTCTCCTACACGCCGGACGATTCGGGGCGCGCTCCGGCTTGCGCGTGAAATAGATTTAGTCGATGACCTGGCACTCACTCCGCTCCTTTGGATTCTCGATGCAGTAGATCCATTGCCGCTCAAAAATGAATCCGATGAAGACTACGCGCAGATGGAAAGCGCTGTATTCCCTTACGCGCAAGTCGCGCCCGCATTCAAATCGGCTGAAGAACGGAAGTTAGAAGCTGAAAAGCAGGAACAATGCGACCTCGAGAAACTTAAAAAGCCCGAGGAACAAAACCCGAAACTCTTGCAGGAGTGTAGTAATCTTTCTTACTCTCGTCTGAGCTCTCAATGTTCGGTCGTGGCGTTTAAGTCCACCCAGTCTCAGTTTAAAGAAGAAAAGGGTGAAACGGCCGCGAAGAAAGTTAAAGCATCGGCCGTTTATAAGAAATTTGAGGGCCTTGCTCAGGACGGCGTAATTTCCTCACTCCGCTCTGAATACTATCGTCGTCTCTATGAGGCTGAGGTTCAGAAAAAGTCAGTCACGTGGGCAGAGCTGAGAAGTCGCGTTCAGCAGTCAAAGGACGTGCTCACACGAGCTGGCCACTTAGAGGATAAACCCAAGTATCTTGCCGATCGACTGAAGAAATCAGATCTCTCGAGAAGGGTCGAGTTTTACACCTCCTTCAACGTCACTCAGATCAACGAGCTTGCTCAGCTTTACATCGATTTTAAAGACCTCGTAAACGTCGATAATCAGATGACTTTAAATGTTACTAATCGGGATACGAAGGAACTCCGTTGGCAATTTGAAATCCTCGATACGAGTCAATACTGCCAGGCGATTCTTCTCTTTAAAGAGTTCATCGCTGCTAAGTCCACTTCTGATATTTTCAAGGGCGCGCGTCGGCCGACATTTGATGATGTCGCTTCTGCCGCGATTGAAACGGGCTATGTTTCCGCGAATCAAGTGAATGAACTCCTGAAGACCGACGATATCTGGAACGAGAAAAAATCAGGCCTCCAGCGCGTGGTAGACGCCGTGAAACGCTTTGGCGGTCCCGCACTCGTGTTTGTTCCGCCACCCTATAATATGATTTCGTCGCTGGCTCTCGTCCTTGTCCAAAACAGTAAGCAGAAAGACGACGGCGAATGTAAAAGCACTGCCGCGCGCGTGATTATCCGTCCCGCGCCCATGAATATAAATGGTGAGGTTCGCCATGAATAAGACGAAAATTCTCAATCGGATCATTCTCAAAGTTACGGGACGAAATGGTATTCGCGCAATGAAAAGCGTGGCGATCCTATTCATAGTCCTGGGCAGTATTTTCTGCTTCGGGTTTATCTCTTCATTTGAGCTCTTCGTCGTGGAGTCCGGCCGTAGGATCGCCTCAAGGGACTCATATCTGTCGGCGCCTAAACTCACGGTGGTCATCCGAAATGAACAGGGTGGAGCAGAAACCCAAGAAGTTGAAATTCCAGAACTGGCTGGTAAAGACTCATTCGAGAACGAAGATTTTAAGGTCGTACTCCAGAAGGATGTAAGGCCTATTTCGCTAAACGAGCCCGATGACATTTTAAGAATGAAGGCCGCGACCGTCTTCTTTCATTGTCTAAGGGCGAAGCAGTATTTTAAAGATGTCTTGAAATCAAAAGAGGTCTTGAACCTTGGACAAGTCATCATTCGCTTAGAGCACACAAACGTATTTAGTGAGCTCGGACATTATGCGAACGACAATCTTTCACCTCAGTACAACAACGCGACCTCTATTCCACCCGGAAAACAGTTCAGGCCAAAGCCCGGCCAGGAGCAGGAATGGGGTCCCGAGATCTGGTTCCGTCCGAGAAAAGAAATTCCAGTCAAAGAGCTGCTTGCTGAAATTAAAAAAGATCCCCAAGATGCGCAGATCGCTCAAATTCGAAATGTCCTCTATCCGTTCATCGCAGATATGGATGTTCGAAGTATCGCTTTCTGGCTGAATGACCCAAAACATGGCGCAACTCAGCTCGGTCAAAGTTTTAAAACTTCGATTGGAACCCTGGTTTTAGCAGAAGTCGGATTTCTAGTAATCAAAGGCTTAATTCGCCTTTTCAGTCCGCATCAATACTACATTGATTCAGCTCTTGTT
>CAYOJT010000302.1:0-3055 GCA_964404365.1 uncultured Bacteriovoracaceae bacterium | reverse complement strand
ACCGATCTGATCAAACTGAAGAAAAAAGAGATCAAAAAACTGACGGGCATCTTGAACTACTCGAACGCGGATATGTACGAAGGCATGCCCGAAGCCGAACGAGAACGCGCACCGTCGGACCTGACGACCGTCGTGACCTGTACGCTCTAACCCACAGGCCCATTTGCAGGGTTTCTCGATTGGTGGTTTGATATTGAGGTATCAAACGGACTGACTAGAGGAGCCCACCATGAAAGTTCATTTTCGAAAGTCGATAGAATTAATGAGCGCGCTTTTCGCTTTTGCAGGCGTAAACGCACACGCCTCATTTGTTCCGCCCAACTTCATCGATCAGGGCCGGAATGTCGTCTTCGCTGATTTTAAAACCGCTCATTACCAAATCGAGTTTAATCGCAAAGAACGAATCGCAATAGTCGACACCATCATCGAGTTCGATCAAGCGGATGTTGGGGGAACCGTTTTTGACCTCGTCGCAACCCCCGATGAAATCACGGTCGATGGGCTTCCTGTCCGAAGCCGCGTGGTCACCACTCCCGGTGGCGAGACTCACTTTCGGATCGTCGATGAGGATATCGCTCGAGGACGACATGAACTTCGAATCAAGAATAAGATTCCAGAAGAAGTCCGCTTCCCATTCCTCGGTGGAGTGAACACTTTTTTCCGAATCCGCGATCTCAGTGATCGCAGATTTCTCGAGCAGTACGTCCCAACTACCCTCGAATACGACCAATACAAAGCCTCACTCGACATAAAGCTTGCAGTGAAAAACTCAAAAAACCACGTTGTTCTCGCAAACGGAAATGTAAGCCGGAGCGTAGATGGCTCAGGATTCGCGACCTACCACATCGATTATCCGGAATACTTCAACGCTTCGTCTTTCTTCTTTCACGTCTTTCCGGCCCGCACCTACGCGATGAGGCATTTCTCCTACACGACCGGAAGCGGTCGCACTATTCCGATCACACTCTATGGTTCTAAGTTCCGGATGCTTTTTCAGGGCGGAAAATTCGTTAAAGCGGTTCAGGATGTGCTCGCAGAATTGGAATCAGACTACGGAGAATTCGCGCACCCTCAGATTTTTATTTACGCAAAAAACTCAAGCGGTGGCATGGAGCACAGTGGCGCGACTGAGACTTCGCTCGTGAGCGTCGATCACGAGCTTTTTCACTCCTACTATGCGAAGGGCGTGATGCCCGCCAACGGCAGCGCTGGATTCTTAGATGAAGCGATGGCCTCGTGGCGCGATTACGGATACTTCAAGGCAGACAAAGTCGCATTCGAACTCTCAAACGTCGGAAACCACGGACCTTACATGCGAAAGACCGATACGCGTTCATATTCATTAGGACGTAAGTTTTTCGCTTATGTTGATACGCAGCTTGAGAGCATGGGCGGCTACAAGAAATTCATGCGCGATTTTTTTAAAGCAAACGTCCACACCGTCATCACCGTCGAATATTTCCGAGACGAGCTCAATAAATGGAGTGGCCTGGATTTCACCGAGGATTTTGATCGCTACATCTTGGGAAAATATGGTGCGGGAAACTCTCAAGGGATGAGTGGAGCAGAATCCCGCCAGTCCGAGGAAACCGAAGTCAAAGTGAAGAAAAGCGTTCCTGAGCTAGGTCTCGAATTCATTTAATCAACTTCACCGATAAAAAAGAGAAAGGGCCCAGCGGGAAAATCCCGACTGGGCCCTTTGAATTTAGATCGAAACGAAGTTCTCAGACCCCGTGTCCGAGAATTTTTCGGAGCGGTTTGTTTGCTGCGAAGAAGATGAATGCAGCACCCACGCCGAGTCCGGTCAGAAGCATGAAGAAGGCGTCTTTCGACATCACTTCATAATATCCACCGATGTAACCGGAGAGGTAGTTTCCGACGAAGGATGAGAGGAACCACATACCCATCATCATGGAAACCATACGTGCCGGAGAAACCTTCGACACGAGTGAGAGTCCGATTGGGGAGAGGTAGAGTTCACCCATCGTGAAGAGCCATGTGGTGGTGACCAACCAGAGGAGGCTTCCTTTTTCTTGTGCTCCCACCACTTTCGATGCGCCGATCATGATGATGAACGCAAGGCCGAGGAGGAGACATCCAATACCCATCTTCGAAACGGAAGAAGGTTCTTTTCCAGCTTTCGCTTGTTTTGCCCAAACGCGATCCATGAGAGGCGCGAAGAGGAAGATGAAGAGTGGGTTGAAGGACTGGTACCAGCTCGATGGAATCTCGAAGCCGAAAAAGCTCCAGTTTGTGTTCTGGTCAGCCCAGAGCTGAAGCGTGTTTCCTTGTTGTTCGTAAACCGCCCAGAAGACGATGTTGACGATACAGAGGAAAACGAGGGCGAAGATACTCTTCCACTCATTTGGCGTGAGGTCTTTCGACTCATGCAGATCTTCACCGTGAGCTTTTTTCATCATACGATCGGCTGGCAAGCGGTGCTTACCGAAGTGATAGATCGCAAGACCAACCAACATTCCAACGCCTGCTGCGCCGAAACCATAGTGCCAGCCGACCGTCTGTCCGAGGGTTCCGCAAACGAGAGGCGAGAAAAACGCGCCTAAGTTAATCCCCATGTAGAAGATCGTGTAAGCGGAGTCACGGCGTGGGTCGCCTTCTTTATAGAGGTTACCGACTTGGGTCGAGATGTTTGGTTTGAAGCAACCGTTACCGAGGATCAGGAACAAAAGCGCTGCGAAGAACATCTTCTCAGACGCCATCATGAAGTGACCGATCGCCATCAGCACGCCGCCGATGTAGACCGTCTTTCTCTGACCGAAAACTTTATCAGCCAAGATCCCGCCGAAGAACGGCGTGAAGTAGACGAATCCAGTGTAGAGTCCATAGATTTGGGAGGAAATTGCTTGAGCGGTGATTTCTTTCACACCACCCGAGGTCAATATCCCGGTGACGAAGGACTTGATCGCGCCGTAACCGAGAATTTCCATTCCCTTGTCGGCTTCGATCAGGAGGTATTTCGTCATATAGAGAACGAGGAGTGCTCGCATCCCGTAGTACGAGAAGCGCTCCCACATCTCTGTGAAGAAAAGGACGA
>CAYOJT010000301.1:0-3118 GCA_964404365.1 uncultured Bacteriovoracaceae bacterium | reverse complement strand
AAGACGTTCTTCTCTTCGTGGATAACATCTTCCGTTACACCCAGGCGGGTTCCGAAGTGTCCGCTCTCCTCGGCCGTATTCCTTCTGCCGTGGGTTATCAGCCGACGCTCGCTACCGAAATGGGTGAGCTCCAAGAGCGCATCACTTCGACGAACAAAGGTTCGATTACGTCCATTCAAGCGATTTACGTTCCTGCCGACGACTACACTGACCCGGCACCAGCAACGGCATTCGCTCACTTGGATGCGACCACTAACCTTTCGCGTCAGATCGCAGAGCTCGGTATCTACCCAGCGGTGGACCCATTGGCTTCGACCTCGCGCGCGCTAGATCCAAAGATCGTGGGTGAAGAACATTATAAAGTTGCTCGCCAAGTTCAGCAGATCTTGCAGCGCTATAAAGATCTTCAGGACATCATCGCTATCTTGGGTATGGACGAGCTCTCGGAAGAAGATAAAACGATCGTTTATCGCGCTCGTAAAGTTCAACGTTTCTTGTCCTCGCCGTTCCATGTCGCGGAACAGTTCACGGGTCTTAAAGGCAAGTTCGTTAAGATCGAAGACACGATTCGTTCCTTCAAGGAAATCGTTGAAGGTAAGCACGACGAGCTTCCAGAGCAGGCATTCTTGCTCGTTGGAACGATCGAAGACGCCATCGAGAAAGCTAAAACGCTCGTTTAATTTCGGACGGTCGCTAGAGTGAAGGCCAGAAAGCTAAGAAGTAGAGGAATTTAAAATGTTGAACCTCACCATTTTATCGCCGGAGAAAAAAGTTACGGATAAGCTTCAGGTGAAATCCGTTACGCTTCCGGGTTCTGAAGGTCAGATTCAGATTTTCCCAGAGCACACTCACATGGTGGGGACGCTCGAAACGGGGCCCTTTGCTTATGAGCCATCCGCTGGTCAGGCAGTAGTTGGAGTTATTTCTCACGGATTTTTCGAAGTAAAGGGCGATGAGGTTTCGGTCATGGCTGAAACCTGTGAGCTCGCGAGCGAAATCGATGCAAACCGTGCTCGCACTGCTCAGAAGAAGGCCGAAGGCGCGCTCCTCGATCCGCAACTCGATCCGAAAAACTTCCGTAAGTATGAATTGAAGCTTCAGCGCGCGCTGATTCGTCAACATATTGCCGGTTCGTCTTCGCTTCCGAATTAAGAAATATAAATCTGCACTAAAAACGCGTGAGTATCTTGCGACTACTCAGCGCGCTCAAGTATCCTAGAGAAGCGCCACAAGGATTTTAAGTTAGCGCTATTAGGGAAATACATTGATCGCACGGATGCGTTCGCAATACTCCCGACCTTTTCTTTTTGCCGTAGCTTCATCGCTACTGGTGTCTGGTCTTGTATCTTCAAAGCTCGAGAAGACCTTTCAACTCTTCGCCGAAAAAAGCGAAATTAGGGCCGATTTTTCGCCTCTTTTTTCACTCGCTGTCGCGCACGGAAGATTTGAAAAAAGCACCTCTTTTGAAATCAAACAAGCCGACGATAAAATCACGCGCGACATTCTTGAATCCCGTTCTCTCGCGTTGATTGAGAGCCCAATTCTCGTTCCGGTCCAGGCAGTTCGTGAAATTTATGGGCCCGATCCCTATCGTTATGTTCGCGTACGATTTGATCAAAATTACAGCGGAATTGTTGCGGCGCGCGGAGGTCGAAATTGGATACAGGTCAGCCTTGCCCGGAAATTTAAAATCTCTAAGCAATTAGCGGTGCAGACGAATTTAAGAAACATCGTTCGTGAAGTTGAGTCTCTGAAGCTTGCACGAATTCACTCGCAGATCGAATCTCAAATGAATAGTCACATTTTGGATATTCATCGGGATGAGATCCAGAGTGAGTACAGTTCAACTACAGTCCTGAAGACCCCAGTTATAGCTTCCGCCGTGAACGAGGGTCCGGCACCTCAAGAGGCACAGCCCATTGAAACGGCCCCAGTTTCACTTCTTCCCGCGGCGTTTGTTCAGCACGACGAAGGAAAGCTTGTGGACTCGCTTCAGAGTGAGAAGCCCGCAGTCGTTTCGGATAGCTCTCAGCACGAGAATCCTTCGATTCAACCCGCCGAACTAGACGCTGTTCCACTCGATGAGCCGAAGAAAAAGGCCAAAGGAAAAATAATTCCAACCCCGTTTGTGAATATCCAAGCGGAATCAAAACCGTCAGTTGTAACCACCATTCGCACGCGACTTGCGGAAATTCTGAAGGTCTCTAAGGAAAAGCCAGCAGATTTGGGTAACCAAACTATAGAAAAAGGCCCTCAGAGTGCGGAAGTTCCGTCGTCGAATATTCAATACGAACCCCTCACTCAGAATCAAGTTCATATAGACGATTTGGATAGCCACATTCAGACGATTGAATATTCAGATCTGCCAGACGCCGCTCACAAGGCTCTTAAGCTTTCGCAAGCGATTCGAGTTGAGAAAGAAGAAGAGCCAGCGAAGACCGACGCAAAGGCCGCAGCTCTCGCCAGCACCGAGACAACAGAGATATCAAAAAGAGAAGAAACAAAACCGGATGTGCTGGTTGTTAAACAGAGTGAGCCCCCAAAGGAAGTGTTCACTAAATCCGCAGAAACAAATGTGGAGTCAGATGGCGAAAATTCGGAAGAAGATTCGAGTGAATCTGAAGTGGCGACGAGCGAAGAGAAAGAAATAAAGTCGGGCCCGGTTCTGGTTGCGGGTTTTAATTCGGCGATTCAAGTTATCCAGTCGAGCGCCGGTGTCCGCACTCCAGCCATCGGTGAGCTTGTAGAAAAGGTGGGTCGACTTCGTGGCCCAGCCCTAGCTCAGCCCGAGGTAAAAAAATCGGAAGCTCCTCCGGCACCGAAAGTGATTAAAAGATCGCAAGAAATAAAACCCGTACAAGTGATTGAATCGAACGACTCGATTACTAAAACGGATGATTCCATTTCGGTATCTCAATCTGTAACCACAGCGGCCCCGGAACTGAAGAAGACATGCGACACCGCACTCATTGGGCAAGAGGCGTTTTCTACTCAATCCTCTCAAGAAGACTCGATTAGCGTCTGTCGCCGAGTTCTTTCACTTGAGGGCACACAGGACGGTAAAGGCAGTCGTTGGTGGGAGGTTCGCGAGTCGGTGAATCACTGGCCAACAATCATT
>CAYOJT010000300.1:0-3148 GCA_964404365.1 uncultured Bacteriovoracaceae bacterium | reverse complement strand
TACTTTCTCATTCGCTACCTTCAAGGTGAAGTCGACACGAACATCACCCGGCACGCTGGCTTTTATTTAGGGTTGTCGCTTGCGACGAAATGGCTTGCGCTCCCGTACTGGGGGATTGGCGGAGTTTTCATGTTCTGGATCGCTGTGCGTGAGCGCTCACGGATGCGCCTTTGGACATTCGTCTCGCACTGGATCGTGTATCCCATTTTGATGTACGCGGTGGTGTATGGCTTTTGGCTCATGAAAACGAAAGGGTTCTCGCTGCATGCACTTTGGGAGTCGCTCACGAAGCTCCAGCTCGAAATGTTTGAAGCGATGAACACCGCAAGCGGCGAACACCCTTACCGAAGCCTTTGGTGGGAATGGCCGAAAATGGTCCGCCCGACTTGGTTCTTATTCGAATCTCTCGCGGAGGATGCCACAAAGGTCCGGGGCGTTTTATTTTGGGTAAACCCCGTGATCCTCGTGCTTGGGACTTTTTCGCTTTTGAGTTTTCTTCTCAGCGGTCTTTTCAAAAAAGATGACGCGCGAATTTTTGTGGTCGTGGCATATTTTGCACTTTGGCTCTCTTGGTTCTTTAGTTGGCGCCAGATGCAGTTCTTTTATTATTATTTTCCTGCCGTCACGATGCTTATGATTGCGCTTGGGGTACTTGTAAGCGAAATCCGAATCCGTTGGATAGGCTGGTCGCTTCTCGCAACGAACGTGATTCTCTTTTTCTATTTTTATCCGATTCTCGCAGGCTCAGTGATCGAAAAATCGAGCTTCACGAAATGGATGTGGTTTCAGAGCTGGATTTAGATCCGGAATCGGTTTCCCGGATTTTCGCAAACAACGGCGCGTAAACTCGAAAACTGTATTTCGTTTTTAATCCGAGTCGCGCTTGAATTTCACTTTCATTCATCCCACTCAAATACCACTGAATCACCGCAGAATGACGAAGAAGCCTAGGCCCCAAATCTTCGTATCCGAGGCGCGCCGCATAGGATTTTAGAAGTAGCTCGACTCCGCGAGAAGAAATGGCAGCCTTGAGCGGCCCATAACGATTGTATCCAATAAAACAGGGGCCATCGCTCTTCGTTTCCCCGAGAATTTTTCTCAATTCTTCAAAACGCGCACAAAGCTCTTTCGATAGCTTTAACGTTCGCTCATTTTTTCCGTAAATTTTAACGGTGTGAGTCTCAAAATCGAGCGCGCTCCACTGAAGTTTCGTTGCCTCATTCACCTGACATCCCGTTTCAGCAATAAAAGAAACCAGCGCGCGGTTTCGCTCTTCGATCGGACTCCCAGGAGTGAGGGCTGCGAGTTTTCCAAGGAGATCCGAGATCGAAACGGTTTCAGGAATTCGTTCGACCTTTTCAGGGGCGGGAAACTTCTTCGCGATATCGACTTCGATCTTTTTACGACCCGTCAGGTAGTGCATGAACTTTCGGATCGTCATGAGTCTTCTTCGGCGTGTATTCGTTTTATGGCCGTTTCGCTTTAGAAAATTCTGATACCGTTCCAGATCTGCTCTCGTTAAGTGGCTGAGTTCGAATCGCTCGAGTTTCTTCTGCTCGGATTCTAAAAAATTTTTAAAGTCGAGGAGGTCGAATCGATACGAGGCGATCGTATGCAGTGCTTTCCCACTTCCCTCGAGGTGCCCTACGAAACTTTTGAACGCATAGGGAAAGGTTGCGACCTTGGATTTTCGCTTCCCCTTCCCTCCGGTGGCTCTTGCATTGCGTTGACTTCGCGACATAGCGAAAGGATACTAGAGGCTGAGCAATTCTCCAGACTTTTCCACACGGATTGTGAGAGCAAGGAGCCGCAAAGGATATGCGAAGTTATTTTTCAGGTCTATTGATCGTGCCGGTCGCTGTGGCGTCCGTAGTTGCTCTTGCCGCTCCAACAAAAAAGACCGCTTCATCTCAGGAGCTCTCTCCTGCTCCGACCACTGGCCTGGGCCCTGCCGAGGGTGACTTCATCAACGAAGACGATAAAGGCATGATTTCAGAAATCGAGGCAGCCCCGATCCAGGGCGATAGTTTTGCGCCGAAGGCCTCCCCTAATCCGAAGACGGCAATCGAAAAACTACCAGCAGCGAAGACGGCTGCAGCGCCGAAAGCCCCCCCTCCTACAAACACTACGGGTGAAACCTCAAAATCTGGCGCTTCTGCGGCCGATGCGCTTCCACTCGAAGCTCCCGTTGAAACCGTTCCTGATGAAACGACCGGAGCCGCGCCTACACCGAGACCTGAAGCGCCTACAGGGGAAGAACCGCTTTCGACTGAGGCTTTATCTGCCGACGCAGTGAAGAGCGACGAAGAAAAAGCAGCTGAGTCCGCTGATAAAATCGCTGAAGAGCCCGCCGAAGAAGAATCCCAGCACGAAGAGCGCATGACTTCCCTCTCGCGCAGGCGCATGAAACGCGGATACGTTCCGGCCTATTACCGTGATCGCCCGACTGCTGCTTTTAAGATGCAGGGATCAACCCAGGCTCTTGGTGATGGCATCACCTACAATGGCGTTGATTATGATGTTCGAGGATTCGGTTTCGGATTAGATTGGCTCCCAAAATTCATTCAGCCGATCGGTGTCGTGGGGTTCGGTGCTAGTTTTAACCTCTACCCGATTCTGCCTTTGGGCGGTCCCACGCGCGGGGGCTTTAACGTCTTTTCGTTTGGCGGTTCAGTCACCTATCAGGCGCAGTACTGGGATGGGCAGCCGATCGTTCCGTTCATTGGGTACGAATGGCAACAATTCAAATATAAGTTCTACCAAGGAGCCGCGGTCGACTCCGGTTGGACCCTAGCCTCTGGAATGACCGCTGGAGTACACTTTCTCTTAAACTGGATCGAGCCGGATGCCGCTTATGAGGCGTTCAAGAATACCGGCATTCGTCGTAGCTACCTCACCGCGGAATGGAAGCAGCTCCGAACCGACTATAACCCCCTGGATTCCGTGGACCACGCCCTGTATTTTGGGCTCCGCGTTGAATACTGAGAGCAGGCAATTTCCCCTGCAATTGTATGCGCTTCTTTGATCTTCATTGACCAAAAACCCCGTTTTCGGTAATTCCTTAACTCTTCCCTCAATCAGTATTCAGTTCACTGATTAGTCCTTACGTGTGCTCGGGTGGTGGAATTGGTAGACACGCACGTTTGAG
>CAYOJT010000299.1:1445-3165 GCA_964404365.1 uncultured Bacteriovoracaceae bacterium | reverse complement strand
ATTTAATTCCTATAGTAAGTAAAATATCCGCCTAACTAGGCGAAAGTACTGTGAAGGCGTCGGTCACCCCATTTCGAAATTTTCCAAGCCGGGTAACTTATCTAAGTTATTCGGCTTTTTTGCTTCATGGATTCAAGGGTTATTGAAGCGGGAATTGAACCCCTTCGGGTTCAGAATCATTAATATGGTATAGACCATTTTTTTTAACCATGCCATAATAGTGAGAATGTCCTCCCTCATTGATCCACGTATACTAACTCGCCTCAATTCAGATCTCGCTGAATTGAATCGTCATCGTCCGCTGAAACCTGCGACTCTCGAAAAACTCAGAGAACAATTTACGGTCGAGATGACTTACCACTCCAACGCGATCGAGGGTAACCGCCTCACTTTAAAGGAAACTTTGCTCGTCCTTCGCGAAGGAATGACGATCAAAGGGAAAAACTTCAAAGAACACTTAGAGGCAAAAAACCATGAAGAAGCGATGGATTTTCTTTTCGAAGTCGTCGATTCAAAAAAACGACTCACCCTATCCCACCACCTGATCCGACAGCTTCATCAACTCGTGGTAAAGGATACGGAAGAAAAGAGCGCTGGACGATACCGCAACACTGATGTCCGAATCATGGGCTCGGCTCACCGTCCACCGCCGGGGTTTAAAGTTCAGTCAGAAGTGAACAGCTTCCTCGATTGGTTAGAAAAAAACGAAAAATCATTCCACCCGGTCGAGTTCGCTGCTCTCGCCCACCACCGTTTCGTCGCTATCCACCCTTTTGAAGACGGCAACGGCCGAACGGGCCGACTCCTCATGAATCTACTTCTCATGCGGAAAGGTTACCCAATCGCAATTATTCAAAAGAACGACCGCTCAAAGTATTATCGCGCGCTCGATTCAGCTGATAAAACGGATGCCGCAGCACTCGTTCGCCTGGTTGCACAGGCGGTAGAACGGACACTTAGTATTTATTTAAAGCAAATTCGACGAAGCACTCCGACTAATACGTCCATGACTCTATCGCAACTTGCAGCAAAGACCGAATTTTCGGCGAAATATCTGAACCTACTCGTCCGAAAGGGCTTGCTCGAAGCACATAAAGAAGGTCGAAACTGGTACAGCTCGCTCAAAGCCATCGAAAGTTATAAAGAGGCCCGTTTAAGAAAACGGAATGTGAGAAAAGAGTACGATCTGAAAGAAATGGACTTAAAGCCGAATCGATACGTGCGAAAGCTCGGGAAAGTACCGAAACAAAAGTCTGACTGAGTATTTTCCCACCACTCATCCGTCAAATGAAAGCATCCCGAATAACTGAACCGGCAATGGTACAATCTAAACATGACTAAGCAAGCGATCCATCCAGAGGACCCCGAAAAATTGATACGTACTCATCCTATAGCGGACAAAGTTTCAGGTTGGTTTTTTAAGCAAGACGAAGTGTCGAATGGAGTATGGGTAGTCGAAGGTAAAGACCTGTCCGGCCGGTCAGTTTCTCACACAGGCACTGATCCAGAGACTCTTCTTGATCGATGTGTCTCGGAGGCGAAAGAAATCAGCGCCAAAATAAAGAACATGGAACGGGATCAAATCAGAGAGTGTGGTCTGACCGAAGACGGAGTACTCTACGTAAAGCCAGCCTCCAAAAAGTTCCCTTATATCTACCGAGAAGCGCTGGGTATCCAGTGGGATCCGAAGAAGGAGTACTTGGCCTTTCCTTCCTCAGTA
>CAYOJT010000299.1:0-1435 GCA_964404365.1 uncultured Bacteriovoracaceae bacterium | reverse complement strand
AGAGCAAGGAGTTGAGCTTTACCCGGATCAGAAAACCACTTGGGTGAATATCTCCGAAGCTGAAAAGTTGAAGATACAGGAGTCTGGGCACACATGCTGTTTTCACTGAAAGACATACACGAATTTTTGGAACGAGCATCTGCACTTCCGGCGGACCTTCAGATACTCGAGTTTCGGCCAGAATCCTTCGGTTCTTGGTCGGCAGTTTTACGCGCCAGCGGGAAACGATTTCGGTTCGTATTCGACGGAAAAGAAAACCGATTACATCTGGAGTCATCCACCGCGAAGAAATCAACACATGAAGTCTGGGAGACCGTTTGGTCTGCGGTACCCTCTTCTTCTTGGCAAGACGACGGCATTAGTCAGCTTAAATCGAATCTTGAGACGATATGAATACCAACGACACTCAATCCAGAGCCTTAGTGTGGAAGGCGCTCTCAGAGTTCTACCTTGATACAAAACTGGATGAAGCCGATTACATCCGAATCGCGAAGGTTTTAAGCGATTCACCCTATTCTTTTCCTGAGATCGTGGAAATCGATCTACATGAGGTTTTTCCAGTGCTTCAGTCCAACCTACTGGATATGACAGGAGTTTGGTCCGGCTTCGACGAGAAGTGGCTACTTTATAGATGCGAAAAACTATTTTACGAACGAAAGAATCCTATGAAGCGAGGGATTCATCGATTTAAGAATCTTTTTCTGTATTGGATGAGACGCCGTCACTTTGAGGAAGTACGCCGTTACTTTCGCAAAACGAGTCCCGTGAGTTTCACTTCAATCGACACGGCAATTGAGAAGTCGGAACAATGGGCAAACAAGGTTTCACCTGGCGACCGGGAACTGATACTGCGCCAAATCCATGCCCTGAAGAATATCAAGACTTCCTTAGAGAACGTCGGAACGATGAAACGACAACTTTCTGCGTTCGGAAAACTCATTTCCGACCCGTGGATGGAAAACCAAGTTGCCTATAACGAACTCTATGAAGCGTGGATTAACTTCAAAGAACACTATCGCGCCTCCATGAACGCGATGACCGTTAATGAAAGACTCCATTTCATGGGATTATTAGAGGAGTTCGACAAGGCGGGAAACAGTCGCTCTAAGCTTGAATCAATATTGACCGAGGCTTTTGTCGATCAGAGCGATATTCGAGCAATTATCAGGCAACGTGGCTAAACTCTCCTCATGGACGCCAAGACCATAATGCTCGCCGCTCTTTCTCTCGGTGGACTCACGCTCGCCGTCATTATCTGGAAGGACCGGAAGCCTCTCCGCCCCTCCGAGAAGCCAGATGACGGATCCTTTCATCTTTCTCAATGGAGACTCGAACCAGAACTCGAAATTAAACCTCCGCGATCGGTAATCGTCGCGCCTTTTGTCCGAACGGCGCAATGGATCTACACTTTGTGTCTGATCGGATTGGTACTCAT
>CAYOJT010000298.1:0-3166 GCA_964404365.1 uncultured Bacteriovoracaceae bacterium | reverse complement strand
GGGCTCCGGAAAAATTAAAAAAAAGCCTCTTCCCTTCCTGGGAGGAGGCTTTTTTTAATTGAGAGAGAGAGGAGTATGAGTTGCCTTGTGAGGAATCTGAACGAACGGCAACTCGTGTTCGCCCAGAAAGGTAAATCCGCTTCCGCAAAATCCGCGCTTCGCTCGACTGCTGTTGCTGCGACTTCACTCTGCATCTCTCTTATCTGACCGCCGTTTCGGCTTTCGCCGTCCCAACGATCGAGCCCTATAGAGCAACGGCCGTACCAAGATGAAAAGCTGTAACTTATTGAAATAAATGAATAAGTATAAACTCTGACTGACCAAATGATTTACACCTGTGACCCCGCTGACACACCCGAAATCGCTCCTTCAACATGGCGCGAGAAATTCCTGAAAAAATCTGTCAAAATAGGACCTATGGGGTTCGTGGGTGGGTTGAAACGAAGGGCGACTAGCTCCCTTTCGCATTTCAAATCAAAAATCAGAGATATCCAAGGTCAGGCATCCATCCTGATGGGGACGATGATCGTCACCTTCCTCCTTTTCTTCGCGTTCGTCGTGAACACGGGGATGTTAGTGAACGCGAAAATCAATCTCCAGAACGCAGCCGACCTCGCAGCGTACGCCGGCGCCGCCGTTCAAGCGCGCCAGCTCAATAACATTTCGTACCTGAACTACGAGATGCGCCGACAATTCAAAAAATTCCTCTTTCGTTACTACGTTCTCGGAACGATGTACTTCGGAGACTTCCCGAGCCAGAATGCGGGCGGAGGCGGAAGACTATATAAGCCTGCCCGTGATGGCCGCGCATTTGGAGTTCCAGCGGTTTGCTTTTTCCTCTTACCCGGAAGCAATCACTGCCAGATCAAAGAACTCGGCTCCGTCGCACGTGGAATGTCGGGCTTTAACCCCGGCGACGCCATCTCACAGACTTTGAAGATGCAACTCGAAGCGATTGAAGCCCTTCGAAAACAAGATTGTGTAGCGAGCGGTAAAATCAACACCGCCCTTTTGACGAGCTGGCTCCTCAACACGGACCCTTCTGTCGATAGCCTGATTCAGGCGCTTCAAAGTAGCGATCCCGAAAATTCAAAACTCATCGGTCGCATTAAAGCGCTCGCGACCGGTCTTGGACTCATTCCCCGCGAGCTCCTGCTTGGAAAAAGAATTCAGACGCTGGAATCTTGGGTGAATATGCCGGCCCTGAAAGGTGTAGATCGGAAAAAAGCCGAAGCACTGAAATTGGGCCCCAGCTGGGCATCGAACGAGCGCACTATCCAAGCTTATCTCTCCGCGTATTACACGCTCGGAAACAATACATTCCAAGACGACTCAGAAATCATCATGGATGAGCTTCTTCCATCAGGAACAAAGGGCGCTAATCTCTTGAGCCTAAAACCTGTGAAAGAAAAGTTTGATGTCTACTCGATCGACTTCGCGATCGGTGGGCAGTGCGGATTGGCGGTCGCCCAAACCGGGGGAGCGAACGAGGGCTGTTCTCAGTGTCTTGTTCCATTCTCGTTTAAAGACATCAAACCGACCGTTGGATTCTATAAGGACCCATCCGTCATGACCTACTATGCGATTCGCCTTCAGGCGAAAGCGAAGCTGATTTTCTCACCCTTTGGTGACGTCACTCTTTCCGCATACTCGGCTGCGCAGCCTTTTGGCAGCCGCATTGGCCCGAAGGGCGGCGAAAATGGCGAGAGCGGCGGTGAGGTTGCGTTCGCGAGCCCTCAGGCTCCCGCAAGCGGACTACCGATTCGCTGTTTCACTTCAACGTGCGCAACCGATCTTGCGAACCGTATTCCAAACCTTTCAGTCACGGATAGCGATGGAGTAGAACCCACCGCTTCGACAGGTTGGAACTCAACTTTACTTCAAAAAGCATTTTACGACGGTTATAAACAGATCCGTCCGGACGGCTCACTTTCAACACAACTTCCCTCCTCACTTGGAGTGAACGAGATCGAACGCGCACTCCAAGTCGCGATGGTCCCAAACCCATGGGAGCGTGCGAAGTACAATATCCCGAATAGTCTGAAGGATCCGTTCGTGAAAGAGTTTACACCCGACGGATGGTCAGCGATCTACGCTCCGCTATTTTCGACCAGTAGCGAACAGTCGTCAGCAAACCCCGCTCAAGAGATCGCGGATGCGATTCACGAGATGGAAAAATCCGGAAACGGGAACCAAACCACGAAATCGATTATGTCGCCTGCGACTGTCGCAGCTCTGACCCAACAGATCGTCGACTACGTAAACGGAAAACTCGTTTCTGGCGCCGGCGAAGATGGCGAAGGAATCAACGTCGTACGCATTCGCGATTCTGAAAAGAGCCTCCCGGAGAGCGGCTCGTCTCAGTATTATGGCTTTCTCCCCCAATCCATTTACCTCCGCGGGGATAACGACAACGCCCTCAAGATCAAAACCTCTTGGAATGATGTACTGAGTAATTCAGGGGAATACGACTACAAGCGTCAGGGTCGCAGCGGCTACAGCGTTAAATATGTGCCGCTTGGACTCCTGAAGAGCCCGAACGGCATTACCACCGACGGATCAGCCGTTTTCAATAACCGCCTACCTGCGTCGGGCGACGCGGGCGCCGACCTCGAAAAACTCGAACATTGATCCATCGCTTTTAGGGGTTTTTCGGCATTGCAAAGCCCCGATTCTTTAAGCAAATTATTAATTCGTTTATTGATGAACGAGGCGCGCATGAGTGCGCTTCACTTAACCCTGTTAAACCGGATGGACCATGGCCAAACCAAAGAAGAAAAAACCCGCAAAAAAAGCTGCTAAAAAGAAACCTGCTAAGAAGGCGGCTAAAAAAGCAGCAAAAAAAACAAAAAAGGCTCCTAAAAAAGCCGCTAAGAAAGCAAAGAAGCCAGCTAAAAAAGCTGCTCCTAAAAAAGCTGCGAAAAAGGCCGCTCCTAAAAAAGCCGCCCCAAAGAAAACCGTCGCAAAACCCAACGTGATGAAAGATGAGTCCTCGGCTCTTTCTTCATTCATGACCGGACTTGCTGCTGGCGCTGCTACGACTTCGTTTGCATCGTTCGAGCACGGCCTCGGCGACAACGAAGAATAAATTCCAAAGTATGGAAATCCGCGATGTCCTCCACGGATCGATTGTTGTCGATTCGCACGAACTTCCGATCATCGACTC
>CAYOJT010000297.1:0-3224 GCA_964404365.1 uncultured Bacteriovoracaceae bacterium | reverse complement strand
TATCCCCGTAGGAGTAAACGAGGCGGTTCGCTTCGAATACGAGCTTATCCATGGTTTCTTTTTGGGTCGTGTCTTGTACAGCTACTTCATCTACCCACTTAATCCATTCGATCACTTCACCTGGGATCGGTTTTTTAGGAGTTTTCAAAGCGACGGCTTTCAACTCCTGCGGGATGATTCCTTTATCTTTGAATGCGTCGTAACGCGCAGTGATCGCACGCATACGAGCCTGATCACGAAATTCCTTCGAGGGGACCGGAAAGAGTTTCGCTTGATAAACATCTGTAAATGCTTGCTGCGCCTTATCCCAATCCTTCACGCCAGCAAAAAATTCGCCCATTCGGAATCGGACGCGACCCTTCGTCTCGTCTCGCGGATCCGTGATTCGCATGAACGTCGAAAGGGCCTTCAAATAGGGATTTTGGATCGCTGCGAAGTCCGAAGGCTGAATGTCCTTCTTGGGGAGCGTCTCGTAAAGCTTGTCTGCGAACTCTAGGAGGGTCTTTTTAAAGCGGCGGAAATTATCTTCCGTCTGGGCTTTTGCGAGATAGGAGCTATTGGCGTGGAAGAAGTTATAAAAATCGACCTCGATCGATTCTAAATGCTTATACTCTTTCCAAGCGATGACGGCATCATAAGTATCTACGAGCGTCGTCAAAGTTTCGTAAGATTTCGGCATTTTCTTCACAACGATGGACTTCCACTGAAGGACGTCGTCGTGCATCTCTTTTGATCGCATCACAAGGATGAATTCGTGTGCGAGTTTTCCGAAAATTTTCCCTTGTCCAAGGCGGCGGAAATAATCCGACGCGTGATCAAGCGAATAGCCCGCCTGGCGTTTATCGAACGCGGTTCCATAGAAAAGCGCAACGAGAGAAATCACCTCGTCGTAGTGGCTACCCTTTTCTAAGTTGAGCTGCTTACGCTCGTCGTATTTCAGAAGCCATTCGGCCTTCTTCAGCGCTTCGCCGTGGTTATCAAGGTTAAAGTTTGCCATCGCTTGGTGCTGAACTACTTGCCCTTCCATTCCGTCCAAGTTGGTATTGACGTTCACGGGAGCGAGGACTCTTAAAATATCTGCATGTCGGCTTTGATCGGCCAAAACATCTGAAGCCATCAAACGAACAGCTACGGTTTGCTTCTCGTTTGGATACTTCGCGATGTAATCCATGTAATCTTTAAGAGCGAGATCTTTCTTCTTCAGCTCTTCATACGCGCGACCCCGGAGCATCAGCGTTTCGCGCACGCCCTTGAATTTTGGGAAGCGCTCCAAAATTTCAGTCGTGTGTCCTACGACTGCCTTCAGGAGCTCCTCATAACGGATATTGCTCTCAGTTTGATCGCCCTTAGAAACACCCACGCGGAAGTGGTTTTTCGTCGCTCTCCACTCCATTTCAGCCAGACGCCAGAGGAGCATCGACTCTTCTGATGTTCCGCGCTTGAGGCGAAGCATGCGTTTCAGGTTCAGGATCGCAGTTTCGCGAGCGCCTACGGCCATCTCGTCGACCATGCGGTCCATGTTTTCCTGTTTCGTGACGACTTCTTCTTTTTTAACGTTTTTCGCGGCTTGGATGTCTTTTGCGTTACGGTTCACCGTTACAGAGGAAGCAGGTTTACGCTTCCCAGCCTGTTGTTGGGCTGGAACTTGAGCTGTATCCGCTCCGAAAGCGGCACTGCTTACTAGTACTGTAATGAGGATGAACTTACGCGAAATCATCTTAATCCTCCGAAACAACCACGAGCTTGAAATCCGTATAGTCTTCCGCAGTAGCAGAACTCAAAACGAGCTTCAAAGTTTTGTAAGGCACTTTCTTATCCGCAATCACAAGAAGCTTAGAATCGAGCTCCTTCTTTTCGCCCGGGCTTGCCGCGGCGAGTGTGCGCTGTTTATCGCGTTCTTTTCGAAGCGCTTTCACGAGCCCTACGATGTTCCCATCACGGGAGAGTTCTCCTGAGTTGGGTTCGTAGTTGGTGAAGTTCGCGACCGACTCACCCTCGACGGTTACGCCCTTCTCGCCGACTTCGATTTTCAAAGCCTCGATTTGGTCCGTACCGCCGCGTGCGATCGGCAGCTTCATGTCTTTCGAAACGTTCACGTTCACCGCGCTCACCGCGTAACTCTTCAACAAGAAGACGAGGAGAATCGTGAAAATGTCGGCCATCGAAGTGATCTGCAGGGCCACCTCTTCGTTGCCACGACGCTTGCGACCTCGCCGGCCGCCGCTGCCTGTATCTGCGACATTCATCTTAGAATCCCCCTAAAACCAGCGCCGGGAATACCGGTCTGATCTTTTCCATCGCCTTCACTACTTTTTCGTACTCGACATTGTCATCGGCACTTAAGGTCACCGAATCCGCTGCCGGGAAACGCCCTTTGATTGCGACCAGAGCCTGGCCGACTTCTTCGGGGGTTTTGTAAACGTTATGCGAGTTTTCTTTTCCCTTCACGACGAGCTCGTACCCTCTATCCTTATCTTTCACGTTCAAATTGATCGTGATTTGAGGAGGGTTCGGGTCCCCGATCGCATCTACCGGAGTAAATCCGGCGTCAAAGATCGAGATCGACAAGAATGAAGCAGAAGCAAGCATGAACGTGATCAAGACTGTAAAACAGTCGATGATCGGAGCTAAATTCAGCTCGAAGTCCGTTGCAGTGCTTCGGCGTTTACTCATGCCACCCTCTTAGTCTCGACTCCGTAAGAACGCTGACGAATGATATCGACCGTTTCGAGAACGTCGTTGTCGAGTTCACCCATCAAGCCATTGCTCTTATTCATCAAGTAGCTGAAGGCAACCATACAAGGGATAGCAACACCGAGACCCATCATCGTAGCGTTCATTGCAGTCGAAATACCTTGCGAGAGGAGGGTCGACTTTTGCTGAGGATCAGCAAACGCGACAGCTTCGAAGGATTGGATCAGACCGGCCACGGTTCCAAAGAGACCGAGGAGGGTCACGACGTTAGCAAGCATCGAGAGAAATCCCGTGCGCGCCATAATCTTTTCGCTCCAGTTACCCACAGCGAGGTTAAGACCATCGGTGATCATTTCTTCAGGAAGGTGAGCGCGGAGCAAACCTTCTTTCACGATCTGAGCGGTTGGCTTCTCGGGATATTGATCGCAGAGAGCGATCGCTTCCTGAACCTTGTCGCCAACGACGAGGTCGCGAATGCGTTTGATAAATTGATTTCGGCCGTGAAGCGGAAACGTTTTCACCAAGCGACG
>CAYOJT010000296.1:0-3255 GCA_964404365.1 uncultured Bacteriovoracaceae bacterium | reverse complement strand
TGGAAAAGAACACTCGAAGCGTATCGGAATTACGCGCATACACATGGAAGAGGACGCCGGTAAGAATCTCCACATGGATGAGTTCTCGCTTGTGAACTTGAACCGCGCTTGTGTTCCCCTCATTGAGATCGTTTCTGAACCCGATATGCGCTCGCCTGAAGAGGCTGGGGCCTATATGCGCGCGATGCACGCCATTGTGACCGCACTGGGTGTTTGTGATGGAAACATGCAGGAAGGGAACTTCCGCTGTGATGCGAACGTTTCCGTCATGCCCAAGGGATCGAATAAGTTCGGAACTCGCGCCGAAATTAAAAACGTGAACTCGTTTAAGTTCGTCGAGAAAGCGATTCAGTACGAAGTGAATCGGCAGATTGGGGTGATCCAATCGGGTGGAAAGGTGGTTCAAGAGACTCGCCTTTACGATTCCGCGAAGGATCAGACCTTTTCGATGCGTTCAAAAGAAGAAGCGCATGACTACCGTTATTTCCCGGAGCCAGATTTGATCCCCGTGAAGCTCTCGGATCCGATGATTGAGAATATTCGTTCGACGCTTCCGGAACTTCCGCATCAGAAGAAGGCTCGATACGTTTCCGAGCTCGGCCTCTCCGCATACGATGCGGGTGTCATCACGGGAGACGCTTCGATTTCGAAGTTTTTCGAGTCCGCACTCGATCAACTGGCAACCGCGGGTTTAGATCGGAAAAAGATCGCGAAGCCGACGGCGAATTTGCTTTGCTCCGAAATTTTGAAGCTCCTGAATGAGGAACAAATTGAACTCGAATCTGCGAAGATCACGCCGATTCACCTCGCTCACGCTGTGAAGTTCCAAAGTGAAGACGCCCTTTCCGCAACCAACGCGAAAGTGGCGCTAGGAACGGCTTGGAAAACCGGCGACTCGATTCAGACGATTATGGACCGCGACGGCTTGAAACAGGTGAGCGATACCGGTGCGATTGAAAAAGCAATCGACCAGATCATCGCCGCGAATCCTGGTCAGGTCGCTGAATACCGATCAGGTAAGGACAAGCTTTTTGGTTTCTTCGTTGGTCAGACCATGAAGGCTACTGGCGGAAAAGCAAATCCAAACGTTTTACAGGAATTACTGAAGAAGAAGCTTCAGGGTTAAATTTGTAATTTTTAAATCGCTAACTCAGAAAAGAAGAACGTCATGAAAAAGTTAGTCATCATCTTAAGTTCGATCGTCGTTTTCGTCATCGTCGCCATGATCGCGATTCCGCTCATGGTGGACGTCGATAAGTACCGCCCCCAAATCTTGAAGGCGGCGAACGAGCAGATTAATGGTCACCTCGAACTGGGGAAATTAAAGCTGACCCTCTGGGGAAAAATTAACGTCGAGGTAGCGGGCCTTACGCTTGAAGACTCAAAAAAGCGTAAAATCATTTTGGTGAAGGACGCTGCCGTCATCATTCCTTGGAGTTCGATTTTTAGTGGTAAGCCTCTCCTTACGTTCGCGATGCAGGAGCCTGAAGTCCGAGTCGTGAAGGGTGCAGACGGGAAGTTGAACGTCATGACCCTGATGAAAGATGGCGGAAAATCTGCAGGCGGTGCCTCTTCCGCAGCTCCATCGGGAGCGGGAACTCAGGCACCATCGAGTGCCGCAGCTTCGAAGGATGCATCTGGCGCGAAAGATGCTCCAAAGACTGCGTCCGCTCCTACGAGTGTTGATAACAGTGAGAAAAAAGCATCCGAACTACCTTCGATCGTGACGAATGCACGACTGGGTGTGAACCTTGAAAAAGCGCTGCTTTACTACAAGGATGAAGCCACCGGCCAAGAGTCGTTAACGAAAGATTTGAATTTTCGCGTGAAAGATTTCTCACTTTCTCGCCGCACCGAAGTCGAAATTTCGGGAATCATGCAGGCTTCCCAAGAGAAGGTTTTCAAGGTGAGTGGTCCATTCCTCATTTCGATGAACGCTGAACCCCAAACGAGCGGTGGCGAAGTCACGAAAATGGATGTGGAATACAAAGTCGATCTCGATGACCTCGATATCCAATCCGGGACGATGTTTCACAAGGCTAAGGGAATGAAGACGAATATGGAAGGAAAGCTCGCCTACTCGAACGGCGACCTTTCGATTACCGATACTGCCATTCGGTTCTTCAATGCTGAACTGAAGGCGACCGGAAAAATCACGGGCTTAAAATCGGAACCTTTCGATCCAAACGTGAAATTTAACCTGACTTCAAATTCGATCGATCTGAAGGCTTGGAACGATTTGATTCCGATGCTGAAAGAATACGCTTTAGCGGGGTCACTCTCGATGAGCGCAACAGCCGAAGGTCTTATGTCCAAATTAAATTACGGTGCGGATATGGCGGTAAAAGATCTCAAAGCAAAATCTCCTCAGCTTAAAGTCGAGCCGGTTACGAATATTCAGATTAAAATCGCAACCGATAAAATCGAGAAGATTTTCATGACCATGAAGGCGCCTGGAACGGACGTGAATCTCGACGGATCCATGGTTTCGTTTACGACGCCCAAACTCAATCTCAAGCTAACCTCCCAGAGCTTAGATCTCGATCAGCTTATGGTCTTCCCGGAATCAAAACACGCAGCTCTTCTGCTGATCCAAAACGCCGTGGCAGCAGATGCTCCAGCGAAAGAAGAGAATTACGATGCGATGCTGGAACCGCTTCGCACCACTCCGATGATGGCCGCGATGACGGCTGGTGTGGATGTTCAGATGAAGATGATCAAAATGAGCGAAGTCAAAATCACGGACGTGAATTCGCATATTTCGATGAAAAACCTAAATGCTTCGGTTGATAATCTCAGCGCGAAAGTCCTGGATGGAGCCGTCGGCATGAAAATGTCGTCGAATCTGAGACCCGCTCAACCGACCTATAGTTTTCAAGCTTCGATGGCTGGGTTTGACTTGAAAAAAGCGACCGAAACGAAGATGGCGATGTTCAAGAATACCGTCATCGGAAGACTGAATTTCAAGATGGAAGGTTCAGGTTCCAGTTTCAATCCGAATGCCGCGAAGAAAAACTTAAACGCGCGCGGAAATATGAAGATCGATAACGGAGAATTCACTTCGATCGATATCGCGAAAATCGCGACCGAAGGCGTGAATAAGGCGATGGAGAAGGTCGGCGATAAAATTGGTGGCCTGAAAGGGAAGCGCCTTAAAATGGACCCGAACAAGTCGACGAAGTTCGAATTCATTTCGGCTGATTTCACAATCTTAGGTGGAAAGTTCACGATGCCTAACTTCATAGCTAAAGCCGT
>CAYOJT010000295.1:0-3278 GCA_964404365.1 uncultured Bacteriovoracaceae bacterium | reverse complement strand
TCATTCAAACTCTCGCACTTCGTTTTCTCTATTCGAAATCTTCGGATGGATTTCTATCCTTCATCAGTTCTGTATCGATGGCCGGCATCGCGCTCGGCGTGCTTTCTCTCACTGTCGTCACAAGCGTGATTAACGGCTTTGAAGGCGAACTCACGAAAGCGATTAGCGGCTTAAACGGACATGTCGTGCTCTATTCACGCGCCGAACCGGTCGGCGATTCGCCCGAAATCCAAGATAAGATTAAGCGCCTGGTTCCAGGGCTCGATTCGGTGGCTCCTTCACTGATCACTCAATTGATGGCCTCCGGTCCCGATGGAGTGGCGGGGCTCATCCTGGAAGGCATTGAAGAAAAGAGTGCGACTGCGGTGACTGATCTGCCGAGCAAAATTCGCTCGGGTCGCATGCCCCGTGATGCTGGAGAAGTTCTTCTCACGGCGACGGTTGCCGAAAAATTAGGCGTGACGACCGGTAGTGGTCTTCGAATCATCATTCCGTCCTTTGGAGAAGAGGGATCCGGCGCTCCGAAAGTGATCGATGCGAAAGTTTCAGGAATCGCGCGCATGGGACTTCACGAGTACGACACGAAGTACGCTTTTGGTCGATTGGACTGGGTACAGTCGGTCGTGGGTTTGCCCGGAAAAATCAGTACTTTCAAAATCAAATTAAAAGATGGTTCTACGGCTCGCGACGTTTCAAATAAGCTCACTGAGAATTTCGGTTACCCGTTTCGCGCGAAAGATTGGTCTCAACTGAATCGAAATCTGTTCTACGCGATTCAACTCGAGAAGGTCGTGATTGCGATTATCTTAACGGTGATCATCATTGTGGCGGCCTTCAATGTTGTATCGACTCTCATGATGATGATTCGGGATAAGACCAAGGAGATGTCGATTCTGAAGGCCATGGGACTGCGTAGGTCTGAAACCTTCATGCTCTTTGTTTTGATTGGACTCGTGATCGGTCTTGTGGGGATTGGAATCGGAATCGGTTCAGGACTCGCTTTGAACGTGATTTTGGATCAGACGAAACTCATCACTTTGCCCGCCGATGTTTATTACATCGGATTTTTACCTGTATCTATCAACTGGGGTGAGATCGGCTTGATCGCTATCTCTGCGCTTCTCATTGTGCTTTTGGCCACTGTTTATCCGTCGATCCGCGCATCTACCCAATCGCCGATGGATGGGATACGCTACGAGTAATCCATGCTGCTTCAAGCGAAGAATATTCGAAAAAGCTTTATCAAAGATAAACTCGAAATCCCGGTCATCCGTGGAATTGATCTCGCGATCCATGAAGGCGAACGCGTCGCGCTCACCGGGGCGAGCGGAGTGGGGAAGAGCACGCTTTTGCATATTCTCGGCACGCTTGAAAAACCTTCTTCGGGTGAGCTGATTTGGGGACCGACGGGACAAAATATTTTGAAATTGTCGGAGCGAGGAATCGCGGATTTCAGAAACCGCGCTCTCGGATTTATATTTCAGTTTCACTACCTTCTTCCTGAATTCAGCGCTCTTGAGAACGTGATGATGCCGGGCTTAATCGCCGGAGAGCCGCGCTCAGGGCTCGAAAGGAACGCTCGTGAGCTTCTGGAATTTGTCGGTTTGGGTCACAGGCTGACGCACCGTCCGACGGAGCTTTCGGGTGGGGAGCAGCAGCGCGTTGCGATTGCGCGTTCATTGATCCTCAAGCCGAAACTCATCCTGGCTGACGAACTGACTGGAAATTTGGATTCTGCGAATTCCCAGAACGTTATGGAGCTTCTTTTGGGCCTTAATGAGCAGACCGGAGTGAGTATTTTGCTTGTGACGCATGATTCACATATTGCGTCGCAAATGCACCGAATCATCACCGTGAAGGATGGTCTTATCCTCTCGGAAGAACGAGGAAATTCAGCCTAATAAACGGTTGACTCCTTCACTCGGCACACCTAGACCTGACGTGTGCAATCACAAGTTATTGAGTTGATCCAGCTGTTGCGAAAAGGGCTGAACGCTACTGTTCTTGCGCTCGTTTTGTCATCGAACCTAGGAATGGATAGCCTGAGTCTCAGTCAGGCCGAAGCGGCAACTCCCACTCCCAAACCCACAACCGAGTCTTCGGGGAAAAAATCCCCTCCTAAGAAACCGACTCGAGGAAAAATTCTAACCCCCGCGACCAGTCCAAAGGGCGGAGTTAAAGACGACATGGACGCCTTCTTGGGGCAAACCGTTCGCGAGATCGAGGTAAAGGGTCTCAAGAGAATCGGCAAGGACGCGATTGTCGCAAAGCTCTCGACCAAAGTCGGCACTGCGATTGATCGCGAAATTCTTCGAGCCGACGTGCAAGCGATCTTCAACCTCGGATACTTCGAAGACATTTCCATCGAAGCGGAAACGATTTCAACCGGAGCAAAACTCATCGTGACGTTGAAAGAACGCCCAGTGATCACCGAAATTGAATTTTCGGGTAACGAGCGGATCTCGACCGAAGACTTAGAAGGCGTCGTAAAAATCAAACGTTGGTCGATTCTCGATGTGAACAAGGTGAATGAGGACGTCGCACTCATTACGAAGCATTACGAAGACAAAGGCTATTACCTCGCGAAAACGAAGTTCGAGGTTGTTCAACCCGATCCTAAAAATAAGCCCGACGAAGTCGTTCTTCGCTATAAAATTAACGACTACGATAAAGTCCAAATCAAGCACATCACGTTCCTGAACAATAAAGCCTTTAGTGACGATCAGTTGAAGAATGTCTTCGCTGAAACGAAAGAGGGCGGCTTCTTTTCGTTCATGAGTAGCACCGGGAACTTCAAAGAAGCCGGATTCAAGATCGATCTTCAGCGCTTAACCTATTGGTACCTCGATCACGGTTACGTGAAGTTCAAATACGAAAATCCTGTCGTTACGATCTCAGACGATAAAAAATGGCTCTACGTCACCGTCTACGTCGATGAGGGCGAGAAATACAAAATCGGCAAAATCGATTTCTCTGGCGACCTGCTTTTCTCTCGCGAGGAATTAGGAACTGATCTCAATCTGAATTCTCAGGATGAGTTTGCCATTACGAAACGAAATCAAGACATCCAGAAGCTGACGGAGAAGTACCAGGATCTGGGATACGCGTTTGCGAACGTCATTCCTAAAATGGATGTGAAGGATGACACGAAGACTGTTGATATCGACTATAGCTTTGAAAAAGGTAGCCTCGCCTATTTCGGTGAGATCAATATTATCGGAAATGCCAAGACCCACGATAAGGTCGCGTTCTACATGCGCAATCGGCCCGAGTATATC
>CAYOJT010000294.1:0-3290 GCA_964404365.1 uncultured Bacteriovoracaceae bacterium | reverse complement strand
ACTGGACTCTCTTCGCTCTTTGCGAAGGCGTTGTGACTTTTGAGCGTTTCGATAAGACTCGCCAACAAGTTTCGATTTACCCAGCGACCTGATTTCAGTTTTAAAAGTTAAAAGAAAAAGGCCCTGATTCGGTGAATCAGGGCCTTTTTCTTTTAGAAGATAAGAGAAAACGGAAATAAAAATACCCGCTCACAACCGATGAGTTGTGAGCGGGCATGAATCATTAAAACTAGAGTGCGATTCTCGAAAGGTTTTCCGTAGCCTGGGAAATATATTTCAAATCATAGGCGCCTTCAGACTCGATCAGAATTTCGCGACAGCCTTCGATTTTGAAGAACGGAATGGCTTCAGGCGACTCGCCGGCTTTCGAAACGTAGGCCGTGAATTCAGTCGTTGGAGCATCCATGCAAGGTGGCTCGTTCGATTTCTGATATTTCGCAGCTTTCAATACTCCGAAGCTCTGGTCAATTTGAGCCAAAATCGCCTTTCCGAGCGACATCGACTCAACCGACTTCACTTTCCACTTCTGTGTTCCACGCTCCATGATCTTTTGAGTCTGAATCACTTTTCCGTCGCGCATGATCGAAGTGAGATCGATCTCTGGATCACGGCGGAACCCACCTGAGGTCACGCTTTCAATCAACGGAATTTCAGAGAGCGGCAGACATTGAACGCCAAACTCCTCTTCACATCCATAATGAGTGAGGACCTTTTTTTCGCGGGAACAATCAATACGAACGACTCGCCCATCCATGCAGGCGGCTTCAGCGCTCGTCTGAGCGATTGCTGCAAAAACAATGAATGAACTCAAAATCAAAGATTTCATCTTAAACCTCGTCTGTGTGGTGCTCGGGAATTCATTCCTCAAGCGGTTACCCATCTTTTTATTCGTGTCTTCTGATCCTCTATGCAACACGCTCGCCAATTCGAATGTCCGGTATGTATCGGAGCAGAAACCTCGCGTCAACGCTGGTTTGTAAGTGTTTTTCACGCATTTTCGGCTCCAGGTGCGCCTTCGCGCAAATCCCCGATCAATCGGGTGTGAGTCAAAATGCCACTCGAATGGAGCCAATCTGGTAAGAACTTTGGCAGAATTAGAAGTCGAATTCAGGCCGATCGGTGGTTTTTACTTCAGGTAATTCGACCAAGATCGACTTTCGTTCCTGAGACTTAAGAACCGATGTTTTGGGTTTCTTTAGTTCACCAATCGCCATCTTCCGCATCCACAAATAGAGCTCTTTCAATGGGGTAAAAAGTCCCGCCATCCACGCGTCGTTCTTGGAAGTAAAAAATGCGGGATGGGGATCGAGTTCACGAGAAGCATAAAGCCCATTGTACCGGAGATATTCTGCGTTTGGGTGGTTCGGGTCATAGCCGGGTGGAACCTTCTTCAGGGCCACACCCTCAATCTCAAAACCTGCTCGCTTTAATTTCGCGATGATTTTAGCAAACTCTTTTCCCTTCACAGGGTGAACGACTGCCTGGCGAAATTTTTCCCGCATTGTTTTTTCAAAGATATACATACCCGCACCATACGTGAATCCAGTCGGATCGAAACCGAAGTACAGACTGAGGCCCGACTCTTTCGCAAAAGTCACGTGCGTATCCTGAAAAACAAGCGCGACAAAAGTCTTGTAGGGCGCCTTGTTTGCAGAAAAACGAATGTCGCGATTAATCCGAGAAATGCATCTCCGATTAATCGCGACTTCAGGAAATGTTTTTCCCAGAGTTTTAGGTAGCCGCTCAATCAAGGAAACTGTCGGCGCCCTGACGACTGTTTGGTAACGCTCTTCGTTTTTCTTGAACCAAGGCTTGTGATTATTACGCTTGAGTCCACGAAAAAACGCATAGGTTTCCTTCGAAAAAAGCCGAACTTCTGTTTCTTTCATGTAGAATACTCGGTCCTATTATTTGAAAACTTCTGCCGTAAAGTCCTTGAAAGCAGCCCAGGAACGTTTATCCGCTTTTTCGTTATAACCCGCTCCTGCACCAGGCTTCATCGGCTGATCGAAATGGGTGAAGGAATGAACCGCGCCGCCGTACTTGATGATTTGCCAATCCACTCCGGCTTTACGCATCTCTTCTTCAAAACCCTTCACTTCGTCCGCATTCACGTACGGATCGTCTGCACCGTGGAGCGCGAGAACTTTTCCTTTAATTTTCTTAGCATCATCAGGAGTTTTCGTTCCAAGGCCGCCGTGGAAAGTGACAATTCCAGCAACATCAGCGCCACTCCGACCGGCTTCGAGCGCTGCCGTTCCACCAAAACAGTATCCGGCCACAATCACTTTTGAGGCATCGACATCTCGACGCTTCTTCACCTCATCAATAGCGGCATTCACCCGCGCGCGCAGGAGAGATCGATCACCATCACGATATTGGGATGCGAGCTTTGAAGCTTCGTCCGTATTCTTTGGACGTACGCCCTTTCCATAGATATCGGCGGCAAATGCGACGACTCCGAGCTCGTTTGCCATTTGTTTCGCACGAGCCTTCTCGTAATCGGAGAGGCCCATCCAAGCATGAACGATCACGATTGCAGGACGTCTTTTCAAATCCTTCGTTGCGGGACGCGAGACGAAACCTTCGAGTACGGTGTCGCCTTGTTTGTATTCTGCTGGAGATTCCGTGGTGGGCGCTGCGAGCGCACCGATCGAGAAAAGAACTGCAGGGAGAAGTGCGAAAAATTTCATGGTTTTTACCTTGCCTGTTTGAAATGAGTTTTGGTGCGGTACATTGAAAACCCGAACTGCAGGTGGGTCAATGGAGGAGTTCAGTTGATTTCGCGACGCGTTATGTCCTCATAAACTCAAGGATTTTAACCTCTCCCCGATCCCGTTTTTCGAGCCTTTTATCCCTATCTTTTCGAATAAGCCTAAGCTATCCACTGCGTCATGCGTTTCATCGATGAAGCAACCATTAAAGTCCAAGGCGGTCATGGCGGTCCAGGCTGCGTGAGCTTTCGCCGTGAAAAATTCATTCCTCGCGGCGGCCCAGACGGTGGTGACGGTGGCGCTGGCGGTAACGTGATCTTTCGCGCAACCGTTCAACTCGGCACCCTCCAAGATTTTCGATTCAAGCGCGAATACAAAGCCATGAACGGAATTCACGGTTCAGGGACAAACAAAGCAGGCCGCGACGCAGACGACATCATCATTCGCGTTCCCGTCGGCACACTTCTAAAAGATGCAGAGACGGAAGAAGTCCTTTTTGATTTCACTGAAGACGGCCAAGAATGGGTCGCTTGCAAAGGTGGCCGCGGAGGAAAAGGAAACGCTCACTTCGTCACT
>CAYOJT010000293.1:0-3412 GCA_964404365.1 uncultured Bacteriovoracaceae bacterium | reverse complement strand
ATTTGGCGAAGAAGTACACCCAAGCCGTCGAGCGGGATTACGCGGCCGCGGGACTCTTGGAGCCTACTCATAAGACTACGGTCACCGGTCATATTAAAGAAATCATCACCTTGATCGAGAACATCCTGAAAAACGGAAAAGCGTACACGGTCGACGAAGGAAATGGTCGTCAGGAAGTTTTTTTCTCCATTAAGGATTTTCCGAGTTATGGAAAACTTTCGCGAAAAAACCTCGACGATTTGATCGCTGGTGCTCGTGTGGAAGTGAACACTAAGAAAAAGAACGCGGCTGACTTCTCGCTTTGGAAGCCTGCGAAGCCCGGTGAACCTTATTGGGATTCGCCTTGGGGACCTGGCAGGCCTGGTTGGCATATCGAGTGCTCAGCCATGGCGTCGCGATGGCTTGGGCCGCAGATCGATCTTCATCACGGTGGGACGGATTTGATCTTCCCTCATCACGAAAATGAAATCGCGCAGAGCGAAGCAGGTAGCGGGAAAGCGCCCTATGTAAAATACTGGGCCCACAATGCCATGCTCAATATCAATTCCGAGAAGATGTCGAAGTCGCTTGGAAACTTTGTGACCGCGCAGGACTTCTTGGCCATGTTTGGTGGTGAAGTCACACGAATGATGCTTTTACTTGCTCATTACCGATCGATCGCGGATTTTGGCGAAGAAGCCGTTGAAACCGGACTCTCCAGTCTTCAGCGTATGTACGAAGCGAAAGCAAAAGCCGAGAAACTGACGAAAATTAAATCTGCTGCTCCACATCCCCGTGCTGAAGCGCTTTGGGGTGAGTTCATGATGGATTGCCAAAAAGCCCGTACGGAAATTACGGAAAACATGGCAAACGATTTCAATTCGCCTGGCGCGCTTGCTGCTCTCTTTTCACTCATCCGAAGTTTTAACCGAGTGACGAGTGAGCAGGGTGCAGAGGCCACGCCGTCTGCGGTTCTGGGTGCTCAAGAACTGATTCGAATCATTGAAGACGAAATCGGTGGGTTCTTGGGACTCGGTCGTAAAACCCCTCAGTCCGTGCTGGATCAAATCGGAGAAATTCGATCAAAGCGTACGGGTGAGAGCGGCGGAGGCGCCAAGCTTTCCAAAGATGAGATCGAAAAGCTCATTCAAGCGCGTGCGGATGCTAAGAAGGCGAAGAATTTTGCCGAGGCGGACCGAATCCGAAAAGAGCTCACCGACAAAGGTGTCGCGATCAAAGACAGTCCAGCTGGAACAACTTGGGAATACACCTAATCGTTCAAAACTTCTTCCACTCAGCTTCCTTAAATCCGACGACCCCAGCCTGATCGCCCAGTACGAAAGGTCGCTTCACCAGTTTTCCGTTTTTGGAAAGCAAACTGAGCGCTTCGCTCTCAGACATTGATTTCAACTTATCGCCAAGCTTCATCTCTCGGTAAACGAGACCAGAAGTATTGAAGAGTTTTCCGATTTTTCCGTTGTAGTAACTGAGCATTTTCTTCAGTTCATTGAGAGTTGGAGGCTGATCCACGATCGGAATTTCATCGAAAGGGATCTTCTTTTTCTCAAGGTACTTGATCGCATTTTTACAGGTTGAGCAGCCGCTATAAGCATACACTTTCAGCTTTTTCATGGCGTTGATCTAGCCATCTTCAGAAGATTGAGTCAATGCGTGAGTTTTGAATTGGATTTAAGGTCTAGAGTTTGTGAGGAGCCAGTTAAATACTTGTGGATCTTTATAAACAGAATCCCAGATCGAGTGACCCGCTCCACCTATTCGAGTGTAGATGTAAGGGTAATCCGCGGCAGTTCCGTCCAGGTCGCGCGGAGTCTGGCCCTGTTTCCATACCCAGGACGTGGATGGAGCGCTATAGGTTGCGGAATACGCGCCGACCGCGCTCGCTGGGTAGGAGTCTGTGATATAGGCCTTAGCACCCAGAGTGTAACCAATCATCGACATCCATTGATCATCGGTCATCACGCCTGTTGAGCCATCATTCGTGCCGTGGAAGGTCCAAATGGCTACTCGCTGAGCGACGAATGCGTTTGCGGCTGGTTGGTTGTATCCCCAGTCTCCGCCGCATACAGGAAGTATCGCTGCGAGTTTTTGTGGCGCAAAACTTCCGTAGGCCCATGTCCCGCTTCCGCCGAGACTTAAACCCGTCATGTAAACTCTTTTGCGATCGACTTTATATTTCGCCAAAATGTAATCGACGAAAGGATCGAGATTGTACTGCGCTTCATAGGCGCTCCAGGATCCGTTGGTCTGCGGTGAAATAAGAATAAACGGATAGTTTGTTCCGGCTGCGACATAGGAAGGTGGTCCAGCTCCTAATACCCGCGAAAGTTGAGCTGGAGAACCGTCACCTTTTTCACCCGTACCATGGAGGAAAAACACGATTGGATAGTTTGATCCGCTCGAGTATCCCGCAGGTAAATACTCCGCGTATCCATATCCGCCAGGAGTTGATCCCGATGAGTAGACGAGAGATTGTACGCCCGATCCACCAGCGCCCGGAGTCGGACTCGGAGTAGGCGTCCGAGTGGGAGCTGGAGTTGCGGTAGGAAGAGGTGCAGAAGTCGGGGTTGGTGTTGGAGCCCTTGTAGGTGTGGGCGCGACGAGCGGAGTAGGAGTCGGTGTTGCCGCCGGAGGGGGGACTGCCAAGGTTGGAGTCGGAGTCGGAATTCGACCCGCAGGTGCAGTTGCCACGGGAGTGGGAGAAGCTGCGTCTTCTGCGGGAAGGTTAACACAACCGGAAGCGCCGATTAAAATCAGCGCCGTGAATAAGTTTCTAGCCTTGGGTTGCCCTGGAATTCGCACGAGCTTCCATTATCCCAAGAAATTCTTCGAAAAGTTAGATGGGTCAATTCTGACAAAGACTGGCCATTCGAATATATTCGTTTACGGCACGTCAAAATAAAGGAGGGCCGAGTTTGAGGTAAAAGAACCCCAATGAACTCGGCCCCCTAAGCCATTATAATTTCGATCGGATCTTAGCGCTGAACTCTCATGTCCATCGTGCCGAGCACGCGGTTCTTGTACGAAGCCGTCACGCGGAGTGTGATTCCGCGCTTGAGTTCGTCTTTCGAGTTCACCGTGTACTGAAGACCGCTGATCAACCACATGGATCCCGCTTTGAAGTCATTCACGGTGACGGTTGCGCGGTTGATGGTGACCGAGCCTGGAGCGGCTCCGACTGCTGTGATTGAAAGAACAGGGTTATTCACCACACTCACGTTCGAGATGTTTGAGATCGAAACCTTCACATCTTGAACTTTTCCGACCTTCGGCGAAGCGTCGAACTCGAGGCGGTTGATGCGAGCCTTAAGATCAGGCGCCACAGCAAGGTTGATGACTTTCTCTTCAACCGAGCCGTTGGCCTGAATTGCACGCACTTTGAGTTGTTCTGTCGTTCCAGAACCTGCGCCATCCA
>CAYOJT010000292.1:0-3434 GCA_964404365.1 uncultured Bacteriovoracaceae bacterium | reverse complement strand
AAACGAAAGATGAACCTTGGGACTTTTTTAACGACCCTCACCTTTGGATGGAGGACCCCGTCGTCGATTTTAAGAAGCTCCCCAAAAGTGGTCGCTCTAAAATCGAGCTCTACTCTGGGCACGCTTGGTCCCAATACCGCGGCGGATTTTCTTGGCGGCCTCGAACGGCGATGGATCGTCCACGTTCGGAAGACATCGATTACAAAATTTACACCAAAGAAGAAGTATTGAAGTTACCGAAGAGCGAACTAGCAACCCTCTCGCCCGCAGAAAAACTTTCGCTCATTAACTGCGATTATGAATTTAAACTTGTAAAAGAAGAGCGCGCGTTGAATTCAGCGCTCATGGATGGAGCACGCGAAAAGGTAAAGGAAAAAGAGAAAACGAAGTCGAAAGTCTCCTCGAGTGAAATTCCCTACGGCACGGCGGGCTTCTGCCACCTGGTCGCGGAGCTTCCCATTTACTTTCAAGAACCGACCGACCAAGAGATACCAGGCTGTGATGGGCTATCTATACCCGTCTCTTCCTCAGACCTGAAGGCGATGGGAATGATGTCTCTTCGTAAAACTTTCGACTCTAGAAAACACGATACGCTTGGACGTCAGTGCACAAATCCTAAAGAGAAGGGATCTTTCTGCGCGAAATGTGCCGAGGATGCGCTCAAGGGCTCCTTCATTAGTGAAGAAAAGAAGAACATTCTTCGGGACAAAATCCAAAAATATTACTGGTCAGATAAAAAACAAGAACAGGAATACGTCACTACGCACGAGTGCGAGGATATCAATCCAGGAAGTCTCGACATTCTCTTAGGAAACACGGTTGGAAAGGGTCGCCCGGTCATCATGGATAAAGACCAAGACGCAACCATCTGGAATAGAACCATTCGTTCCTACACAAAAACAGAACTCAAAAATCCCACCCGGAGAAAACCGCATCCAGGTGCAGCCGAAGGAACAACAGTCGAAATTCCTATCGAACTCGAGCTTGAATTCATCACAAACGTGGACAGCCAAGTGGTCGACAGCCGATCGAAAACCCAACCTGTCGCATCGACGAAACAAAAGTACCAGTACTACCTCGAAGTTCGAGAAAACAAGGTGACAGGTGAAAATGAAATTCTAGGTGGTTCTTGGATTTCAAAAGAACACCCAGATCTCTTCTGGATGCCTCATGATCCAGGGGCAGAAACCGAACGTCTCCTGACGGGTGAATTTGAAAAATTAAAGGGCTATTTGAAAACCCGTCCTAAAGAAGAACTAAAGTAGAATTCCGTTTAGGAAAACACTCGCCGTCGTGAAGTAAATAATTAAACCGGTCACATCAACCAACGTCGCAACGAGCGGTGCAGAAGCGGCCGCAGGGTCGAGTTTCATGAGGCGTAAGAAAAACGGAAGCATCGAACCCGCAATGGATCCCCAAAGAACCACTCCAACCAGCGCTCCTGCCACTGTGATTCCAACGAGCATGAAATGTTCGCCGTAAAGTTGATCACGTGTCGGCCAAAGAAGAATCCTGAGAAATCCAATCACAGCGAGGATCAATCCGAGCGCTAAACCCATGAGGAGTTCCCGACGAAGAACACGCCACCAATCCTGAAGACGAACTTCTTTTAGAGCCATCGATCGAATGATGAGCGAAGTGGCCTGAGAGCCCGAATTACCACCCGATGAAATGATGAGCGGAATAAAGAGGGCCAAAACTACGGCGCGCTCAATCTCCTTCTGGTAATAACCCATCGCTGTTGCGGTGAGCATCTCCCCAAAAAACAGGAGCGTGAGCCACCCGGCTCGCTTCTTTAACATGTCGAGGAGGCCGATTTGTAGGTAGGGCTCATCTAAAGCCTCAGTACCCCCGAGTTTATGGATATCTTCCGTAGCCTCTTCTTGAGCAACTTCGGCGGCGTCATCGACTGTAATGATACCTTTCATCTTCCCTTCGCCGTCCACAACGGGAAGTGCGGACAAACCGCATTCGGAGAATTTTCGAGCCACCTCTTCTTGATCGAGGTCTTCAGGAAGGACGATGAGGTCCTTGACCATGATTTCGCTCACATACTTATCCGGCGGCGCGAGGAGGAGGTCTCGGAAAGACATAGCGCCTTGGAGTCTTTGTTCGGAATCTAAAATATAAACGTAGTGAATGGTCTCGATGTTCGCTTTCGCTTGGGCGCGAATATAGCGAATCGCTACATCAACTGAAACGTCCGGACGAAGGCGAATGAAGCGCGGGTTCATTAGCCCCCCCGCATCGTCTTCTGCATATGCAAGAAGCGCCACGACCTCTTTCATCGTTCCGATATCTAAGAGCGCAAGCACCTGTGCGCGCTCCTCGTGTGGAAACTGCTGGATCAAGTCGGCGGAGTCATCGGGCGCAAGCAGACGGATCCAAGAGCGTCTCTGGATATTCGGAAGATCATGAATGAGTTCGTATTGGTCGACCGAGCCAAGGGACAAAAAAAGTTCCTCAGCATCAGAGCGATTCAAGCCTTGAAACGCTTCGATCCTTTGGTCCGTAGGCAAAGTCGCCCACGTTTCTCTCAGCTGATCCAGAGGATGAACCTCGTTCGTTTGCTGCTCGTCCATTGGTTTTCCCGCCGGGGTGGTTCGTCGGTTATTCGATAAAAGTTAGGAAACTCGAATTGGGTTTATCCTTGGCCGCGGGAAAGATCCACCACCAAGTGAAACGCAATGAATCAAAATGTAGCCGAAAGTGACATCACCGAACCCGCACATGGGGTCGGAGAATTTGTACGATAATGGGCAAAATCGATCCCGAATTTTGGGAATATAAATCCAGCCCCAAACCCAACTCCGGTTCCATAATCTCCCAAATGGGGCTGAAATACATTTTGCGACTTTCCAACGCGGACGAATCCATCGGTAAAAAGTGGAATTTCTACACCGAAGCTATACCCCGTGGGTTTTGACCGTGTGGGGGTATGGGTGGGGTCCAGGTAGATCATCAGCATTTTTTGGATGTTTGCCTTCATCCCCAATGTATAACTTCTCCGCTCATTCCATTGGAGCGAAGTATCTGTTTCCTTGATGTTATCGATAAAGATACCCAGAGTCGCCCAAGGCAGGGGACTCATGATTCCACCAAAGGAAAAGTTCGTGATACTCGCACGTCCGGCAGATCCTCCCTTGTGTTTGATCCCGGCGCCGAATGCGATCGCCGAATCCGGAACCTTTTTGGATAGGATCGCGTGGTATTCCTTCCCATACGAAGTTTGGGTAAATCCAAGACCCGACTGAAACTCGGGGTTAGTCGAATCGATGATGGAAAGGTGACGGACGCGGCCCTTGGGTTCGGAGTCGTTCGGTCCACTAAAACTCGAGAAGGAAAATGAACCCGTATAGCCGTTAATAAAAGAAGCCATGGCGGGGTTCATATACAGGGCATCCGTTAACAACGGGGCAGCGTGCCCGGCACCT
>CAYOJT010000291.1:0-3441 GCA_964404365.1 uncultured Bacteriovoracaceae bacterium | reverse complement strand
TTTACGGATTCTGGTCGTATATTTGAAATCGATAGTTTATATGATACTATAGACGCTAACTATGATTAATTGGACCCTCACCCAGCTTGAATACGTGCTGGCAGTTGACGAACACCGGAACTTCTCGAAGGCGGCTGCGGCCGTGCGGATCACACAACCCACACTTTCAATGCAAATACAGAAGCTTGAGGAGGACCTCGGGGTTGTGCTTTTTGATCGCTCTAAAAAGCCGATTCGCCCGACTGAGATTGGAGCACGCGTTGTGGCGCAAGCTCGTACGGCAGTAGCTGAAGCGAAGAAAATCAGCTGGCTTGCGAAACAGTCGGTTGCTGAGATTTCAGGAGACTTTCGACTCGGGGTCATCCCGACGATCGCGCCTTACGTCGTGCCTCGATTTTTGAAGACCTTCTCAGAAAGTTATCCGAAAGTGCGTTTACATTTGGAAGAGCTACAGACGTCGAAGATTATCGAAGCGCTCGAGCGCGATCAGATCGATGCAGGCTTGTTAGCGACTCCATTGAAAACACCTGGCCTTGTTGAAAGTCCCATTTTTTATGAGCCCTTTCATCTCTTCCTTCGTAGTGATCACAAACTTGCCTCAAAAAAGTCGGTGGACGAGAAGGATTTAGATGGTTCAGAAATCTGGCTCCTCGAGGAGGGACATTGTTTACGCTCGCAGGTTGTAAACGTCTGTAGTCTCGGGAAGAGGGCGGGATCGATCTTTAAGAATGTTCAGTTCGAGAGTGGTTCGATTGAAACTTTGATTTCCCTTGTCCGCTCAAACGGAGGTTACACTTTGGTTCCGGAGCTTGCGCTCCCTAAGCCTCTGCCTCCTGAGACAAAGGTTTTGTCATTCACGAAGCCTGTTCCGTCCCGCGAAGTGAGTCTGGTTTATACGCGAACGCAGTTGAAGTTGCCGATTCTGGAGGCGCTGAAAACAAAGATCGCTCAAGCCATCCCAAAGGAGCTGACGAATCCCGCGCATCCGAATCAGGCGATCGTGAAAATCAATTAGAGAAAATGGCGCGTTCAAATCCTTTGGACTTGAACGCGCACGGTTGGATCAAGGGTCAATCACTGAGTGCATCTTAGTGTGTAGGTGTTTGTCCCAGTTGGAAGTTTTGGAACCTGAAGAAAAACGGTTATTTTCTTTGTTCCAGTAGGATAAATGCTTTCCGCACGAATTTGTTCGATCACTCTTCCTGTCTCGAATCCTTCTGAGTTCTCAGAACGTGGATAGGGAAATCCAAGAACTGAGGCCAAACGAACTTCGAGCTCTCCATTTTCATCGAAGAGTCGAATATCCAAAACATCCTCTCGGGGTATTGAGACCATTTCGCCGAATCCATCCACTTGAAGGGTCATTTTTTTGATCACCTTCTTCGCTCCGTTTTTCGGGGTGAGAGAAAGGGAGCAGTCGTAGCTGTCTGCATACGCAGAGAAAGAAACAAGGGCTGCAAAAACAAAAATCAGTCTTTTCATATGGTTACTTCCTTTTATTCAGTTCTTTATTTGAAACACGAAGCGGTGAGTAAAATAGATTTTGCGCCGTGTAAATAAAAATATCTAAAAATATGATATAAATATCATATGAGTAAAATGGCTAAGAAAAACAAGCCTCAAGCGGCCGATCCCGGGTTTCAATCCGCGATTACAGCGACCCAGATGCGAATGATTAATGCCTATCTCGAAGTGGCATCTGATGAGGGGGTTCACCGAGCAACCCTTCAAAAAGTCGCGAAAAAAGCAGGTGTGCCTTTCGCTACCGCTCACTATCACTTTGGAAATGACCCTGATGCACTTCTTGAGATGAGTATGTTGGAGATTTCTAATCGTGCTCGTGCCTTTACGCTTGAACGATTGGCGAGAGGGCAGAAATCGGGATTAGATCCCGTGCGGTCCTACGCAGAAGCGACATTTGCTTGGACAGAACATCAAGCTCTTGAAGCTCAACTCTGGCTCTTTTCCTATTACAGAGCCGGCGTTTCACAGCGTTCGCGCGAAAACCAAGCCCTCACTTTACAGGTGGCTCGTGACCGTGTTTATCGTTTACTTTGTGAGGGTGTGGGTTCCGGAGAGATTCGAATGAAAGCGAAACCAACTCGGGAGCTTGGAGACGCGCTCCATACGCTGGTTTTCGCTTACGGCATCCAAGCGATTATTGCGCTAAACAAAGCTGAAAGAAACAGATTGAAGCAGGCGTGTATGGAGCAGATTGATTGCTTGCTCGATCACTGAGCTTTTTTATAAAAATCAGGACCTTCGTTTGGCCCGCGCGCAGGTACTAGTTTCTTCAGCTGTTCGCGAATTTCATATTTCCGATCAATGTTCGTTTTCAAATTTTCAACGTGCTTTTTAAAGTTTTCGTTTTCCATGAGTTTTGATTTCTCTGGATCCGTCTCGAAACGGGCAAGCACCGTGCGAGTGAAGGTATCGGTGTCGGCCATGAGAATGTACTCGGTTTCCGGTGGATCAGTTCGGAGAGCGCTCACCTGATCGACGACCTGGATTTTTCCTTCTGTCGTTTTTATCGCCTGTACGACCCTCGCTCCATAATCGCGCTGATAGAGGATTGCTCCTGCGCGATCGGTGTGCATAAAGATAAAACCACCTTCATCGAATTCGGAGAGTAGCGCGCGGTCCACGATTGAGAGTTCCCAGTTCGCCTTAGCGACGACACCATAGAGACTCTGATCTTTGAACGCTTTCCCGTATTCGAAAATTTTCGCCTTCGGAAATTGATCTCGAATTTTTTGAATCACCGAGGTGCTTGCACCACGAATTTTGAGGGAACGCTCAACGGGAGCTAAGTAATCTATATCCTTGGCGAGTGGGCGCATTGGAACGCTCACGACCGTCGTTGCATCGAATACACGAATTGCTCCGTAGAGTTTGCCCGTCGTGATGTCTCGAATTTGGTACATCCTCACGCGGTTCAGTGGCAACTCTTCTTCTACTCGATAGATCCAGTCCATCCGCGAATCTGAAAATTTACGTCCGTTGATCACGACGCCGTAATAGGTATCGAGTGCGTTTCGGTGACTGGGTGCGATTTTGCGATAGTTCTCGAAGACCGGAAGGGTCAGATCATTTGCAAAGAGAATGTGAAAATTATGGGTGGCGTTGTAAAAGTCTAGATTTTCCTGATCGGCGGATGCGAAGCCATGCTTCGGTTTTCCTGCGATCGAGTAGGTGATGATCTCTTCTACATAGTTTTGGTAGTCATAGGGGTCTTCGACTTTTGTCTGCCGTGCGCAGCTCTTGCTTTTCGCCCAGAGGTCTTTCGCCCAAAGCATATCTGTAAGCCCAGTGACACCGGCACCGTGGGCTAATGAAACGAAGAACAGCGTTGTGACAGATAAGACGAACCGTAAGGACATTGCCTTTTCGTTTCGGTGCTTTCGGGATTGAGTCGTAGAAAATAAATGAGCCCGAGACTTA
>CAYOJT010000290.1:0-3484 GCA_964404365.1 uncultured Bacteriovoracaceae bacterium | reverse complement strand
GTCACCGGTTCAGGTGGCGGCGATTATGACTTTATGGGCAATTATAACTCGCTGACTGCGATCGGCGGAATTAAGGAACTCGATTTCTACTTGCTCTATATGAAAGATTCACGGGGAGCTGGTCCTGCTCCGATTCGGCAAGGAACAATCGGAACCCGCATCAAGTCGAACATCGGCGAGCAAGGTGATTATCGGGCTGAGTTCACACAGCAGTTCGGAAATCTCGCCGGCATCACCTCGAATGCGTACGGAACTCAAGGTGACCTTGAATTCGGCTATACGTTTGCAGGCACAAAACCGCTTCGCATGGGCGTCGAAACATTTTATGCCGACTCGGACTACAACCAACTTTTTCCGACCGCGCACAAGTGGTTAGGAATTTTGGATGCATTCGGAAGACGAAATATTTATGGCGCAGCTCTTCATGCCTCAGCTAAGCTCTCCGATAGCTTCAAACTCACCACTGATTTACACCATTTCTACCGAGCAAAAGATTCAGCCCCGGCGTACAACACAACGGGAAGCGCGATCACCGGCTCGAATACTGGCAGTAAAAGTTTAGGCACCGAGCTCGATCTGGTCGGTCATTACGACATGAGTGCTCGAACCTCGCTTCAGCTCGGCGCTGCGGTTTTATTTCCGTCGACTTCACTGAAAACTGTTCACGACGGAAAACCCTTCTTTGCCTACGCTTCCTGGGATGTTAAGTTTTGAGTCCTGAATCGATTAACCATCTGAAACACCATTTCTCATAAGGAGGAAAAAATGAACAAACGTCACTTATTACTCGCTCTCACTCTCGCATTGGGTACTTCTGCCTCTTCGTGGGCAGTTACCAAACTCTCCATCGCTGTTGATGGTGAAAAACTTGCTTTCACAAAAAAAGAACTCTCCGCTAAAGCTGGAGAGGATGTCGAAATCGAGTTCAAAAATACGAGCAAGAGCATGCAGCATAATTTGGTCATCGCAAAACCCGGTACTGGCGATAAGGTTGTCATGGACTCCATGGCCGCTGGAGCCGATGCGGGATGGGTTTCCAAAGGACCCGAAGTGGTCGCGAAGACCGCGATGATTGATCCAACCAAGTCCGCCACCTTGAAATTTAAGGTCCCGAGCGAAAAAGGAGACTATCCTTTCATGTGCACGTTTCCCGGCCACGGCACCGTCATGAAGGGCATTTTTAAAGTGAAGTGATTTTTCACTTTTGTCTATAACTATATAAAATCATTACGATAAAAAGCGACGCTCCGCGCGTCGCTTTTTTTTTAAGATCGCAGGGTCGCCCTAAATCTTACCCAAAAAAGCTGACCTAGGTCATATTCACTCGAGACTCAATACGAGATGATGTGCTTAAGTCTAAGAAAATATTTTTAACCCGATTCCCTGGAGGGAAACTATGTGTACCGGAAAAGTAAAAGCCACGCTCATCGCGGCGCTCGCGCTCGTAAGCGCAACCGCCTTTGCAAAGGATCTACCCGTTGAAAATGCGGTGACGACTTTTGCACCTAACGTTCCACCCCCCATCACTCGAACCAGCCCCGCTAAAGTCGTGGTCGAACTCGAAGTCATCGAAAAGGTCGGCAAGCTCGCCGATGGCGTGGAATACCTCTTCTGGACATTCGGTGGCGCTGTCCCTGGGAAATTTATCCGTGTTCGAGAAGGCGATACCGTTGAATTCACGCTTGCGAACAATCCGAAAAATAAACTTCCACACAACATCGATCTCCATGCCGTGACTGGACCCGGAGGTGGTGCCGCAAGTACCGCGACTGCACCTGGCCACAAATCGAGATTCACATTCAAAGCTTTAAACCCAGGGCTTTACATCTATCACTGCGCGACTGCTCCTGTTGGAATGCACATCGCAAACGGCATGTACGGTTTGATTTATGTCCAACCTGAAAAACCGCTTCCTCCAGTCGATCGTGAGTATTACATCGTTCAAGGGGATTTCTATACCGATAAGCCGTTCGGCACGAAAGGTTTTCAACCCTTCTCCATGAACCGCGCAATCGACGAGCACCCTTCCTACGTTGTGTTCAACGGTGCAGCCGGCTCTCTCACGGGTGACAACGCCTTGAAAGCTACCAAAGGAGAGACCGTCCGTCTGTTCGTGGGTAACGGCGGACCTAACTTGGTTTCATCGTTTCACGTTATCGGTGAGATTTTTGACAAGGTCTACACCGAGGGCGGCGTCCACTATCAGGAGCAAGTCCAAACCACACTCGTTCCGGCTGGGGGCTCCACGATCGTCGAATTCACACTCAATACCACGGGCACCTATATTCTCGTCGACCACTCGATTTTCCGAACCTTCAACAAAGGCTCCCTCGGGATGTTGAAAGTGGATGGCGAAGAAGACAAATCCGTGAACACGGGTAAGGAGATTGATGCAGTCTATCTCGGTGACGAGTCGGTTGCTTCAAATACCAATACCGGAACGAAGTCTGAAGCTTCGGCCCTCACTCGAGAATCGTCAGCTAAAACAGGCGCGCAGCTTTTCGCTGCGAACTGTTCCATGTGTCACCAGGATAAAGGACAGGGATTGGAAGGCGTGTTCCCTCCTCTCGCTGGTTCCGATTTCTTGAAGAAACTCAGTAACGCGAAAGATCGTACTGAAATCGTCAAGATCATTGACAAGGGAAAAACCGGCAAAATCACGGTCAATGGCAAGGAGTATAACGGCGTGATGACGCCGATCTCTGGTCTGTCGGATGAGGACGCGGCGAAGGTGCTCACCTTTGTCTCGAATTCATGGGGAAATAAGGCGCCTCCTTTCACCGCAGCTGAAGTCGCCAAAGCAAGAAAGAGTAACTAAACTTGAAAGCGAGGAGAATGTAACATGCAGAAAATCACGCAAGCAGGTTTCATTCTCCTCCTTTTATGCTTCTCGCTCTCGGTGTTCGCTGAGTCCGTTCGTATTCCGGGCGGAGTCTTCCGACCTCAATATGGACTGGAGCCCAATCAGAAAGGTTTTAAGGTTGCTTCCTTTTCAATCGATGCGACGCCTGTTCGAAAACAAGATTTCGCAAAATTTCTGAAAAAGAATCCCGACTTTCTTCCCAATAAAATTAAAAAAATTCTGGCGGAAGACAAATATCTTTCTGATTGGAAGAAAGCGCGATCTGAATGGATTCCATCACCCAAAGAGCTCGATCATCCGATGGTTTTCGTGTCTTGGTTCGCAGCGAACGCCTACTGCCAGTCCGTCCAGGGACGACTCCCGAGCACACTCGAATGGGAATTCGTCGCGGCGGCTAGTGAAAAGAAAACGGACGCCTCTCGGGATGACGACTACCTCGCTAAAATCTTAAACTGGTATTCACGTCCGCGGCCCGTGCACAATGTGAAGATGGATCCTCCAAATATATACGGTGTCTACGATCTCCACGGCTTAATTTGGGAATGGACGTCTGATTTTAACTCCTCCTTTATCACTGCAGATAATCGCGAGGACGGTGAACAATCCAAAAATCTTTTTTGT
>CAYOJT010000289.1:0-3492 GCA_964404365.1 uncultured Bacteriovoracaceae bacterium | reverse complement strand
GAATTCATCGATTTCTTCGATGATCTTCTGTGCGCGAGAAGCGAGGATCGAGTGAGCGACCATGGAGAAAATAGCGGTAACGAGACCGAGAGCGGTCGCGTTCATCGCTTCGGAGATACCGCTTGCCAAGATCTGCTGACGTTGAGCAGGGTCGGCAAGTGCGATAGCTGCGAACGCTTTAATCAGACCCGAGATGGTTCCCAAGAGTCCGAGAAGGGTCGCGATGTTTGCGATCAAGGAAAGATAGTTCAAGCGCTTTTCGACTTTTGGAATCACTTCAAGTGATGCAGCGTCGATTGCGTTCTGGATTTGTTCGCCATCGCGAGAAGCGCGCTGAAGGCCGGCTTTCACGACTTTCGGAAGAGCTGCTTTCGAAGCTCCGTTACAGATGCGGATCGCGCCGTCTAAGTCGTTTGCTAAAACGTATTTTTGGACTTCGAACATGAAGCTTGCGCCATCAATGTTGTATTGGGTGAAGAGTCGGAGGTAGCGCTCGATCACGAATGCGACCGAGATGAAAAAGCAGACAATGATCGGTCCGACCGATAGTGGACTAAGTTGAAATGCGTGAATGATTCCGCCAATGAAGCCCTGTGATTCCATGGACTGCGTTCCCCTCTATGAAGTGTAGCCAGGGTTAGTCTTCCGTGACCCTAAGCGTTATTACTGAGTTATCAACTGCTTACATTAAGAATAAACGAGGCGGGCGATGAGTCAACCGATTAACTAGCGAAGAGTAACAACAGCAATCTCAGGACGTAGTTTTCGGTGGATATCGCCAAATCTTTGACGGTATCCACCGAAACTCGTCTCGAGGGGTGGGTTCAGATTACTTCGTAAACATCACTTTCTTCCGAATATGCAATTCTTGATCATCGTGGAGTTCGTAAATGCCTGCGCCCAGAGGGGACTCGCCGAAGAGTTGTCGGGCAAGCTCAATTTCCACCGGAGTTTTCCCAAGATAGAACTCGATTCGGAGATCTGAAGCCCCGACACAATCCACCGCTACATCGATGGTTCCCGGCGCTGCTTTCTCAACCAAGAGCGCATAGTTCAGATGACCAAATCGGATAGGCAGCTTGTATTCTGGCTCTCCAAGGACGGAAACGCCGTTTTGAGTCAGTTTGATCGTACAAACGGGCCAGGTCGGCTGAGCGCTGAGCCAGTTAGGCGGAACGGCGGTTGCGTTGATTGTGATCATTTCGCCTTGAAAGGATCGGTTTCGAATTACGCTTGAGGACTGACCTGCCGGAGCGAGGCTGAGCAAGTCACTTCGAATATTTGCGGGGAGCTCTGAATTCGAGAAAAGGCGCGCGTTTACTCGACGCGATTTTCTGGAATCAGTCACCGGCGTAGCTGGAGTATCGTTCAGCTCGCGATCCAGCGCATAGAGGGCTTCGTGCACCCAGAGAGCTGCTCGATCCGAATTAGAGAACATCGGGCTATCGTAAATTTCATTGTAGATTCGAAGTTTGAACTCTCCGGTTTCGTTCACAAAGCCGTAGCTCGCTACTTGTTCAAACGCGCATCCCTTTTCTGGAGCGTAGTCAGGAATTGCATCGTCCGAAAGTGGGAGTGGTTTAGTTACAGGAAAGCGATCGAGTTTAGCGATTTCGATGCGATCATTCACGAGAGTATCTGATGCGCCTGGAATGAGCTTAATTTTAGCGAGTGCGTTTTCGATCTGCTTTTCGATCGACGTATCGCAGTCTCGAAAGGGCTTAAAAGTTTCGGGTTCCCAAAGGTCAAGCAGTCTCGCGCTGATGATCGTATTGTTCATCGGATTACGACAAACATAAGCGATCCCGCCGTTTCCTTTTCCGTTTGCCGCACTTGCTTGTCCCGCACCGAAGGTCGAGAGAGTGAGTACAGCCGCTAAAGTGGTTTTGAGAATCATTTTCGTGTTCAACATAATTACTTCCCTTTTTTCGCGCTCTTTGAGAGCGGATAGGCCTGGATCGCCATTTGATAAACGGTGGATTTCCTTTTTCCTTTTTTAGCTAAGATAGAAATTTTTTCTCGAAACTCGCGGATCGCAGCCTTGAGCTCTGGAAGATCGGCTGGATCAAACGCGAAATTTTCGCAGGAGTAATCACGCTCAAGGACGTCGATCGTCTCAAGCATCTTTTTTCCGATATCTAAGGTTTCAAGGTGCGAGTCTCGCAGAGCTTGCGAGGAGATATCTTCGGTAGTGCGGACTGCGGAGTGGGTCTTCTCGAATCGTCCGCCACCTTCTGCTTCGCGAATGAGGCCAGCATTCAGAAGGTTCTGAAGGACAGCCTCGGCGCGAAGCTTTGAAATTCCAAAAAGTGAAACGGTGTTCTCTACCGTGAGCGTAAACTCACTCAAATCACAACTCGTCAAAACCGCGTAATGTTCCCATTCGGCGATGATTCGATAATGAGACTCATCGAGGAGGTATCGATCCGTCGAGACCGGGAGAGGAATATTATCGAGGAGGGCGCGTTTCCTAAAAGCGCTCTCCATAAACTTCATGCGTTCGAGGGGTTTGAGTTTAAGTTTGGTCGCGACGGAGTCGCAGTCTTTGAGGGGTAGGGGGCGTTTGCCGTTTAAAACTTGGGAGAGGGTAGACGGCTCCACACCTAGGTCGCGACCGAAGGCTCGGAGCGAATAGGCCGAGTTCGTACGCTGGCGAGCGCTCAGCGACTCTCGGATGATCTGAATGTGGAAGGGCGAGTTCGTCATAACGAGGTGGAATATACAGGTGAGCGCGACGCGGTGCAACATATTTGAAAACAGAGTGTGGCAGTCTGATGCCACGAAATAGTCTTTTAAAAATAATAAGTTACTCAAACTGTTGACCGCTCGGTCAACGTCGGGGAGACGCGCGACTTCAGTTGAAAGCAGATTTAGCAACGGTTGCTACACTTTATGACGCGATGCGTTGATTGGGTGGTCTCTCCATGTTACACGTCTCTCGTCTCAGAGTTCAGGGAGAAATTAGCCGTATGAAAACGAAGTATTTGGGCATGCTCGCGCTCGTCGCGATGATGGGCTGTGATTCAAAAAACGACTCACTCTTAAATGATAAATCTGAAGAGTCGGCACGGTTGAACATGAACGTGAGGCTAAACGCCACCCACGCGATGAGAAATTTTCTCGATCAGCTTGAGGGCGCTACCGCTCCAATCGACGGCGCTCTAGAAGAAGTCGCGAAGGTCGTGACGGGAGATGTGAAGATACCTGTCGATTCGAAAGAATTTGTAAAAAACAACGTCGTTCCAAAGCTTCGTGACCTTTTGAAGAAAGCTCGAAAAGATCTGGTGCACGTCGAAGAAAATGGAAACTTTTCTTCTCGTACGCGAATCGAGTGGCCGATTGATCGCGTAACGACGGAAACGAGAAAAAGCTGTAAAACGAGTATGCTCGTTGTCGTTGGAAACTGGTCTGTGAAAGAAGAGAGTCAAGCTACGGTGATTTTATATTACTGTACTTCGCAGGAACCGCTTTTACTCGTCAGCGCATCATTAG
>CAYOJT010000288.1:0-3527 GCA_964404365.1 uncultured Bacteriovoracaceae bacterium | reverse complement strand
AACAAATACAAAGGGTAATGGCGGGAAAAACAGGGAGAAAGGAGAACTAGATCGGATGAACAATAATGGTGTAGGGTACGGGCATTCGTTCTTTGAAAATCAAACAGCATGCAAGTGGTTGTCGACGCTAGAGGCGGCTGAATTTTTACGCGTGTCCGAAAATGCGCTTCGGATCATGGTCCACCGGGGCCAGGTCCAATCGTTCAAGTTCGGGCGACGCTTACGATTCAGGCTCGCGGATTGTCAGGCGCTGATCCTGAGAAAAGGAGAAGCTTAATGGCAATTAAATCTTACGTTGAAGATAACCAAAACTACTACGAGGTCTATGTTCACGGACACGACGCGAATGGATCGCGTCAGCAGTGGCGTAGACGAGGAATCACATCCCTCAGAAAAGCCGAGACGATCGAGTTCGAGCTGAAGCGAAAACTCGAAATGCTCAAAGAACGAGCGGTCGATCTTCGGTTCGGCGAATGGATCGAGGAGTGCCTCGGCATCCTGAAACTCGGCTTCCGGCCATCCACTCTCTACACCTACGATCGGACCGTTCAGAAGTGGATGATGACTCAGTGGCGAGATCTGTATTTGCGAGAAATCACAAAACAGAAAATCTACTCGGTCCTCTACGAAGGTAAGGCCGAGCAAATGAGCGACGCCATGAGGCGATACGTCTTGAAGATCATCAAACGTATTTTCCAGATGGCCGTCGATCACGACAAGATGGACCGAAACCCGGCGACGGGGATGTCGGTAAAGGTGACCGAGAAGGAAAAGAAGGTGCTGACCGCTAACGAGGTCAAAACCTTCCTGAAGGAAGCCCAGGTCACGAACCATCGCTTCTACCCGATTTGGGTCGTGGCACTCTTTACCGGGATGAGGTCAGGCGAGCTCTATTCACTGAAATGGAGCGACGTCGATCTCGAGAACCGGATCCTTCACGTCAGCAAAAGCTGGTCGTCGAAGAACGGATTCACCTCGACCAAGAGCCAGAAGACCCGAGTGGTGCCGATATCGAACGAGCTGCTTACGTTCCTGAAGGAATGGCGACTTCGAGGGGAAACGAAGGATTTCGTCCTCCCCCACCTGCCCGAATGGAGCCAAGGGGCTCAGGCAGAGGTTATTCGGAGCTTCTGTAAGTCGATAGGCGTGACCCCGATCAAGTTCCACGATCTCCGTGCGACTTTCATCACGAACCTTCTCACCCGAGGGGAATCGCTGGCGAGGGTCATGGCGATCGTCGGACACGCGGATATCGACACGACGAACGTCTACCTCCGGCTCGCCGGAGTGGAGATTAAGGGTGCTACCGACAAGCTCAGCTATGAGATTCCAACCCAACAACCGGCTCAAATTCTGCGACTTCCAAACTTTGGAAGCGCCGAGTAAATCATGCTACTTTTTGCTACTTCGAATCAGTCGAGGTAAACTTTGATAAGATTTCTAACAGCTTAAGAGAGTAATGCGGGTCTAAAAACCCAACCCACCACTCCATTTAATTTCTAAATATAAAAAAATGGATTTCTGCAGACACAGGCGTCCTGCCTTTCAGGTCCCAGCCGCTGGACACATCGACCGAATTCCCTCAAAGTTTAAGTCACAGGTATCCCATCAACGTGACCGAACCCACGCTCAACTCCCACTACCGACCCGACATCGATGGCTTAAGAGCGATCGCGGTTCTTGCGGTACTCTTCTCACATTTCTTTCCTCATGCGATGAGCGGTGGATTCGTCGGGGTTGATATCTTTTTTGTGATCTCGGGTTATCTGATCACGCAGGTTCTCGCGCGAAGCTTAGAATCGGGAAAACCTGTAATCCAAGACTTTTATCGGCGAAGGATTCTTCGAATTTTTCCGGCGCTGATTCTCGTCCTCTTTGCTTCTTGGGTAATGGGTTGGTTTTTTCTACTCGGTAAAGAGTTTGCTACGCTCGCTTCGGGGATTAAAAGTAGCGCTTTTTTCATTCAGAATTTTTCCCTTTATAAGGCGTCTGGATATTTCGCTCCTCCCTCAGAACTGAATCCTCTCCTTCATATCTGGTCTCTTTCGGTCGAAGAACAGTTCTACTTACTCTATCCCCTCTTGTTTCTTTTTTTTGTGAACCGAAGAACCGCGCTCATCTCGGGATTCATCATTGCTTCACTCCTTTGGAATGTGCAGGCAACTTATTCAAATCCTCCGGGTGCGTTTTATCTTCCTTGGGGTCGCGCGTGGGAATTGCTGGTGGGAGCTCTGGTTTACCAGTGGGGATCCAAGACTTCGGCACTCTCCGGCAGAGAAAAGCCGAGGCTTTCGAACGTTTTTTCAACTCTCGCACTCCTTGCCATCTTCATCACATCAATCGCCTTAGATCGGACATCCCGATTTCCAGGCCTACTTGCGATCACACCTGTTCTGAGTGCGGCGATTCTTCTGATCACGCCCGCTTCATTCATCAACAACCGGCTCCTGTCTCAACCTGCGCTGGTTGGTATCGGCCTGATCAGCTATCCGCTTTACCTCTGGCACTGGCCAATTCTTTCTTTCGCTCGAACAGTGATCGGGAAGGAACCGGATTCACTCACCAAAGCCGGGTTGATCCTGAGTTCCGGAATTCTTGCCGCGCTCACGTACAAATTTGTCGAAAAACCGATACGCTTCGGAAAAGGCGACTCTCTTCTTCAGAGAAATAAAGTAGCGGGCTTACTGATATCCATCATTGGTATAGGCGTTCTAGGAATCTGGACCGCCCATCACGGGGGATTACCCGATCGCAAAATCATGGTCGAAGCACAAAGCCTCATGACTAAAATGCGTGAAACGGAAGAAGCCCTTCACCGAGAATACCCAGACCAAAAATGTTCTGAAGTAACGACGCCATTTCGGCATGCCGTGGAGTGCAGCGCCTACGGCAAAACCCCAGCAAAGAAAACGATCGTGATTTGGGGAGATTCACATGCGGGTTCCTGGAAAATCGCGCTTTACGCGATAGCGAAAGAGCGCAACTACCGGATCATCGTATTCAAGCATCCGGGTTGCGCTCCACTCCTAGGAACCCGTCGTCGCACTTGGGAGCCGAACATCACACCTCGGGCCTGCGAGGAGTTCGGCCTCGCTGAAGAAGTCATTGATGCGATTCGGGCAATTCATCCAAACCATGTTTTCTTAACAGCGCGGTGGAGCCTCTACACCAGTAATCCACCTTTCTTTCTCACCACAGAACAAGCGCCGAATGCACCCGCAACCCTTGATAGCGCGAAAGCAGCATTCACCACACAAATTCCCCTGACTCTACAAACCCTACGCACGATTTCTCCAGTGACGGTCATCTATGAGCCACCTCAATTGAAACTCCAGGTGGACTCACCCGCGGGCTCGGGAATTGCGAAATCGAGAGATCTGTTTGAGCCGGACTCCTCTCGACACTTAACCCTTCAGAGTATTACGCGGGAGATTTTCAAATCCGAAGTACTCAAAAACAGCAAAGACCCATTCCCCCTCGATGTCTTCGATCCAGGGGAGCTCACCTGCTATGACGGCGTCTGCCAC
>CAYOJT010000287.1:0-3550 GCA_964404365.1 uncultured Bacteriovoracaceae bacterium | reverse complement strand
TTCGGACACAGTTTTCTTTCATGCTCGTCTGCTGGACCCTACTCCTCACCTCATGGTCTGGGAATGTCCCATTAACCCGGAAACAGAGCTTCATCCTATTCTTATGGCTTGGCCTTCCGCTCTTGGGAGTGCCATGGATAGCAACTCAGGACATTACCGGAAGCCTCCACCGCGAGGGATTCAGTTTACTCATGCGCTGGGGAATTTTTCCACCCGTACTGTTGTATCTCATGTGGACTCTTCCGTTTGTTCTTCGCCAAAATGCCAAACTCATGGATGTTCGTTTTCTCAGTTTTGTATTGAGTGCCGTTCTCGTTCTCATGGGTTTTATTTTCGGAGCATTAGTGAGAGGGCCAGATCTCAGGCTGCCGGGGCATTATCACGCAGCAATTGGTGCAGTGACGTTAAGCTTTATGGCTGCATCATACGTCGTATTAAAGGAATTCAGCAGCCGCTACGAAGTTCTTTTTCACACGAAGAAAGCGATCGCGCAGGCGCTTTTCACTGGGCTGGGACAGGTTTTTTTCGCTGCCGGAATGTTTATCGCTGGCAGCTATGGCATGGCGCGGAAGGTGTATGGAGTTGAACAACAAATCACCCATATCGGTCAAACGATAGGAATGTGGATCATGGGAGCGGGTGGCGTGTTCGCATTAGGGGGTGGAGTGTTTTTCGCTATTATTGTCTTCCAAGGCGGACTCTTTTCCCTTAGAAATCGAGCATGAAATTCGCACCGGGCATCTTCGGGACTCGCGCTGACATCCTAATCGACATCGTCGTGTCCTCCCTTGTTTTGTTCATACCACTCCTTCTCTATTCTTACAGGCTCGCGCGTGCCGGGCATTATCGTATACATAGAAACATACAAGTCTCGATGGCGCTCATCCTGGCTGTTGTAGTCTCGGTCTTTGAGTGGGATATCCGATCTTCAGGTGGAATTTTAACACTCTCCCAGGGGGGACAGTTCGAAGGAACAGCTTTCCTGAAGTCTTCATTTGCGTTTCATCTTTTCTGGTCTGGTTTGACGTCCGCTCTTTGGCTGATATTGATTCCCCTCTCGATTTGGCGTTTTAGAAATCCCCCAATGCCGAACTCATTTAGCCGGCTCCATCGTATAATGGGTCGCTTAGGAATGTTCGGAATGGCGATGACCGCGATCACAGGCGTGGAAGTTTACATCATTGGCTTCGCACTCTAACGAAGATCGTTTCCTGCCAGTCTATCCATCGGCCTATGAAGACAGATCCAAAGAAATAGGACAAAAAGTCCCTTCATCTGTGACATTTCAACTCGTGGGCTCTAAGACCAGCTGTCCAGAAGTGTTATAGGGCCCAACAGAGGTGGGGAACGATGGCACTATTTTTGCGACGGCACGGCTACCCATGGAAAATGCAGAGTTACTCCAATCGATTTACGATACCGCGGCGGACGCAATCATCACCACAGACGCCGATGGCACCATTCTATCCTGCAATAACTCGACAGGGCGCATCTTCGGCTTCCCCGAAAAAGAAATGATCGGAATGAAGATCTCATCCCTCATCCCCGAGAAGAACAGGGACGAGTACAAAAAGATTCTGAATGATTACTTGAACTCTCGAAATGAAGACCTCACAAAAACGGGAAAACGCCTTTCCGCTCGAAAGGGGAACGGAGTCATTTTCCCCGTAAGTCTCACGCTCTCCGTGATCTCTTTGAAAAATAAAAAAACTTTTATCGCCATCGTTCGAGACATCACTTCGATTACCCACATCGAAGAATCCCTCGTAGAACACGCGAAAAACCTCGAGCGCTCGAATCGAGAGCTAGAACAATTCGCGTATGTCGCTTCTCATGACCTCCAGGCTCCCGTGCGTGTAATCGCACATCACGCAGAATCCGTCTTGAAGCGTGCGCAGGCGTCTCTCGACCCGAAGTCCATTGATAGCTTACAGTTCATTTCTAAAACCTCGAAAAAACTCCAGGCACTCATTCAGGACCTTCTGCTGATTTCGCGAGTGGATACCCAGCCGCAAGTGCTTCGGCTCGTTTCCACAGAGAAGCTCGTTGACGATGTCCTTCGGAACTTGGAGGTGAATCTAACAGAGTCCCAGGCCACGATCACCCGCCCCACGCCACTGCCCGATGTTCAGGCGGACGAGGGTCAACTCACGCAGCTTTTTCAGAACCTCATCGCTAATGCGATCAAATTCAGAAAACAAGATCTTCCGCCGAAAATTGAGATCTCCGCAAACAACGAAACCGGCCGCTGGATTTTCTGTGTCGAAGATAATGGGATTGGCATCTCCCCAGAACATTTTGAAAATATTTTTGGTATATTCTATCGACTCCACGGAAAATCTGAGTATCCCGGCTCCGGGATTGGACTTTCTCTATGCAAGAGAATCATCGAACGTCACGGTGGTGAGATTTGGGTAAAATCCACTCTCGGTGAAGGCACCCGGTTCTTTTTTACTCTATCGAAAATCAATTAAGATTTCGCGTTCCCTCTGCCAGATAGTCCACAAACACCCGTACTTTTTTGGAGAGATGCCTATGGGCTGGAAAAACAGCCTGGATTGGAATTTGAGCGGAGCCCCACTCTGGTAGCACCCGCATGAGTTCCTTTCTTTCTACGGCATCTTTCGCCATAAACTCCGGCATGAACGCAAGACCCAATCCTGCGATGGCAGCACTTCGGAGGACACCGTGATGATTGGATGTGATCCTCGGTGAAATCTCAAGGGTCTCCGATCTCGCACCGTTAACGAGATGCCACTGATTTCGGTGTTCTCCGCGACTGAAGCACAGTTTTTGGAAGGGTTCGAGATCAGAGACCTTACTAATCCGCTGGCGCCGCAGGAGTTTCGGGCTACCGAAGATCGCGTACGAGAGAAATCCGATTCTTCTCGACGAAAGAGTGGAATCGTCCAGGTGACCGATCCGGATACCGACGTCGAACCCCTCATTTACAAGGTCAACTACTCGGCCAGTCAAATCTAACTCCACATTCACGCGAGGATATTTCAGGCTAAACGCGTCTATCCGCGGCGCAAGCACTCCGAGACCGTACTCTACACCCGCCGTCACCCTCAATAACCCTCGGGGCTCCTCCGAAAACTTGGAGATTTTCCCCTTGGCTTCATCCAATTCCGCAAGGATCGAAACTGCGTGCCTCAGAAAAAAGCGACCCTCCTCTGTTAACCTCAAATTCCGAGTATTCCGGATTAAAAGTTGAGTTCCTAACGAACTCTCAAGTTGGCTGATTCGTCGACTCAGGGTGGGTTTGGGTATTCTCAATTTCACACAAACTGCCGAGAAGCTCCCTTCTTCAGCGACACGAGTAAACCAGTATAAGCTCTCAAGTTCGGGATATTGCATTTCACTATTCCATTTTTTGAAACAGTTATTACCAAAATTGATATCTAGTTTCAAACTAGATCCGCTGTCATTCTTCAAAAAAAGGTAGGGTAACCCATTATGAAAATCGCGATCATTGGTACGGGAAATGTCGGCGGAACTTTGGCGAAGAAGTGGGGAAAGGTCGGTCACACCCTATTACTTGGGATGC
>CAYOJT010000286.1:0-3569 GCA_964404365.1 uncultured Bacteriovoracaceae bacterium | reverse complement strand
TCGCCACCACAGGCTGAAGCCAACATCATTCGGCATCGTCTTATTCGTGGGATACGCCCGAAAAACAGGCGTGGGATCGTTGATAATACGCCTGGCGTTCGCGTGCAATACAAAATGCACAGAAAAATGGTGAAAAAATGGATGGGGAGTGTGTCAGCGTAACCTGCGATATCACCGTGGTTTTTTTGAATGAAAAATGAGTCTTGATTTTATCGCACCGCGTTATAAACTGTATTCATCTCCTAGGGGATCGAAAGAAAACGGGAGATCGAACACAAAGTTTAGTGATTTTAGGCCCGATGGTTTGGGCCGCCGAAGAGGAAGGGCTAAAACCCTAACCCCTTTTGAAAAAGGCAAACCCGGTGAAAACCGGGGACGCAAAGCCACGATGCTTCCGGACTGTTAACCCCACGGTTCGATGCAGGTCGGGTTGCCAAAATAGGTAGGCGCAAGCCCGCTTTTAGGCTCCGAAAATATCAAGGGGGGTCCCCCATAAAGACCTCCCTCTTCGAAATCCGAAGGCCGCTTACTCGCTGGACGCGAGATGCGGCCTTCACCATTTTGTGCTAGCCTCCGCGCAGGCCTCTGAAATTCATGACCCTAGCAGCAGACGAACTCCTCATTACTGAGATCTTTCACTCACTCCAAGGCGAGACTTCGCTGACGGGCGTGCCGTTTGCGTTCATTCGATTGACGGGCTGTAATTTGCGCTGCACTTACTGCGATTCCGCATACGCATTTCATGGTGGAAAGAAAATGCGCATTCCTGAGATCTTGAAAGTAATCGAAGATTTCGGCGTGAAACACGTCCTTCTGACAGGCGGAGAACCACTTCTCCAACGTCATTCCGTGGATCTGATCCAAGCTCTGAAAAATGCTGGATACATCGTCAGTGTCGAAACGCACGGTGAAGTTTCGATCGAGAAAGCAGCGCCTCTTGCTCGCATCGTGATGGATGTGAAAACGCCTTCAAGCGGAATGGCTCGCGGGTTTTGGAAAGAAAATCTAAAATGGCTCAAGCCCTCGGACGAAGTGAAATTCGTCATTGCCTCGGAAGCCGATTATGGATGGGCAAAGTCCATCGTTCGCGACACTGATTTTCCGTGCGAGGAGATTCTTTTTTCACCGGTGATGAAGGCCAAGAACACTCCCGGGGAGTGCCCGGGGGTCGAGCCCCGATGGTTGGCAGAACGAATCTTAGAAGACCGCCTCCCGGTTCGCTTCCAATACCAGCTCCATAAGCTCTTATGGGGCATGGATAAGCGCGGAGTTTAAGGCGAAAGCTCGTTTCGCCCTCCAACCAGAATTGACAAACGCGCCGCGCGAGCCATAGTTTGAAAGAACCCGTTTATTTCCTATTGCTTCTTAATGGGGTGCGGTGCCGGAATGGCTAACGGGACGGTTTGCAAAACCGTATTTTGTGAGTTCGATTCTCACCCGCACCTCCAATTTTTTCTCGGAAGAAATCATGTTCTACCTCGGAGCGATCACCCTTCTTCTGTCCGTTCTCCTCCACTTCCAGAAGCGAGTCGACTTCGCGATTCAAAGCCTTTTCTATCGATCCGGCCACTGGCTCATTCACACCGATCAAGATGCGCTCTATTTCTTCCTCTACACAATTCCTCGCGCGATTCCGTGGACCGTGGGCCTCGCCGTTTTAGCTAAACTTTTCGCGCTCCATCGCGCGGGAAAGTCTAAGGCAAACGCGTACCGCGCGCTCATTTTTCTAGGAGGCCTGCCCCTCCTCACTAACTCGGCAAAGGCCGTGACCGGTCAGGCCTGTCCGAACCAATTTTCGGATTTTGCGGGAGCACTTGCAGACGAGACATTCTATCACGCAGGAGCAAGGTGTTTTCCCGGAGGTCATTCGAGTGCAGGATATGCGCTCTTGGGACTTTGTTTTCTAGCCTCTAGACCCCAAACGCGAAAAATGACAGCCGCCATAGCGCTTATTTGGGGAACCGTGCTTGCGACCTATCAGATGGCTCGCGGCCTGCATTTTATTTCAGATGGTTTCGCGACTCTCGGTATTGCATTCATTCTTTACGCTCTTCTTGCGAAAATTCCTTTTGAGAAAAAATCATTTTCCGAAACCGAGGGACAAATTTTATGAAACTTTTCTTAGCTCTCGCACTCCTGATTTTACCTGCTTTTACTCAGGCATCCGAAACGATTCAAATCCGTTTGAACGCCGAATTTTGGTCGCGATCGAACAGTGAAGTCTCGCGCCTAGGTGAAGTCACGCCGATCTCACTTGACCTCGTCGCACCTTCAGCGGGAGAGGGAGAATTTGATCTCAAGAAATCGACGATTTCTGCCTCTCCCCTTCGCGCAACCGTGACAGCGATCCTCCTCACGAAGGAAGCTCCCCATACAGTTGTGGTTCAAACTCGTTTACTCCGAGAGAACGGATTACCGCTTGCCGAGTGCTCCCAACTACAAACGGTCGCTTCCGAATCGGTTTACGGCGTTGGCGCGTGCACGGCTTTCGATCATGGCGTGCAGTATGGCCTCACGCTCTCCCGACAAACAATTCCGTCTCCAACGAGCGAACGCCGAGTAGGGCTACCTACGACCTTATTCTTTGACTCTGCCTACTATTCGATAGAAAAATGAGGTGTCACCTTTCTGTTAAAACCGTCACCGTCTGCTCGGGCGAAATTCGAAAACACTCGCTAAAAGGACGGCACGCGCTCGGGCACAAAGAGAGAAGATTATGAAGAATAAAATTTTAAGCACACTCCTCGTCCTCGGAATCCAACTGTCGACCGTTTTCATGGCCCGCGACGCAAGCGCAGGACTTCTGGGCATCGCGATTTTCGGAAGCGGCGCGATTGTAAGTCCACATGAAGCAAAAGCGATCGGTCAAAAAACGGATCTTTGGCTTCTCACAGCAGCGAGCGCCGGAGTCGTCTACGGTGGCATTAAACTTCTTAAAGTCGGTGGCGTACTTGGAATTGGCGGCGGGGTACTTCTCATTCTTCTCGATGCGCCAGACAACCTCAAATCCGAAAACCTCGAGAACTACTTTCTACTCGCTTACCCTGAAATCGATGACCGCGAATGGCTCGCGCGTCTCGCAGCAGTTGCTCGTCAGCATGCGACCCTCGTCCCTGCAAATCACCCTGACGCTATCTCGGGCTCAAAGATCATTGAAGTCCATATGCCCGAAAACGAAGTCGAAGCACTTTTAGATGAGGCAGTCCTCACCGAGGAAACTCAGGCGCGCCTTCGTTCAGATCTTTTGTAAGAAAAAATCACTTGAGGCCGAATGAGACCTGAACGCTCATGCTCAGGTCCTCTTTGCCTGCTTCAATGGTTGGGGCAGAAGCTTCTGCGAGATCCGCTCCGCCACGCATTGATTTCGCCATGAACATGGGTCGAGGCTGTGGCATACTCCCACCGCCTTCCGAAATCTGGATCGCTTCGCCCAAGCGAGCATTCAAGGTTTCAGCAAGTTTTTGAGCCTTCGAGCGCGCCTGTTCGGCGGCTTCTTTTAGGCATTGGTTTCGCTCATCACGATCTTTTGTTGGGGAAACGAAGAGACTCAGCCCCCCGATATCTCGGAT
>CAYOJT010000285.1:0-3578 GCA_964404365.1 uncultured Bacteriovoracaceae bacterium | reverse complement strand
AAGGTTCGCAGATAATCAGCTTCACTTTTGAATTGAGCTCGCTTCAAGGTCGAGAGGATATCGTCGAGGCCGTCCTTGCCCTCAATGCCGTGTTCAATTGCAGTGTCGTAAAAACAAAGGACCCCGAGCTTTGTGTAAATTTTAAACTTTTTTGCGCGAATTAAGACGGGTCGATAGTAGGTTGCATCCGATACGCGATCCTGAACTTTTGTGAAGAGTGGGTCTTGAGCGGCGTTCTTCCAAATCTGGGGAAGTGTCTCTAAACCCTCCGTGGAGCTTCGCTCTTCGCGAGCTGCTTTGCGAAGTTCCCGCTTGATGGTTTGGAATTCGGAATGGGGGTTGAGCATTAGATAGTTTTCGACCACCTCAAGGAGATCTCCGTCTCGTGAAGTAAAGCCTGCGCGACCTGCTGTATACCCTCGGCCATCGTTGAGAATCTTAATGTAGTCGTACTGGAGAGTCGTCGTTGAGTTTTCGAAAACGGAAATGACCTGATCCATGATTTGTTTGGGAGAACTCTCTGCATGAGCGGGTGAGTGAAATGAGGTAGCCAAGGCGGCTAGCACGAGGAGCATCCGAGTGAGTAATGGTCGTGGTATAGGTCGGGACATAGTATTAGACTAATTTAATACACTATAACGAATGCACTCAGTAACCGGGCAGTAATGGTATTTAACTTATTGAAATTATTAGGTTGTTTGACCTTTGTAAAGATGGGTTAGGCGGACTACGTTTCGCTGAGCGGTTTCTCGGAACCTCGTCTCGTCTGAATCAGCTCGGCTACGATGCTGACCGCAATCTCAGCGGGGTGATTGGAATTGGAGATGTCGATCCCCATTGGACAGCGAATCTGGCGAGTCAGTTCGGAGGAAATGCCAAGCGCCTCCAGGTCTGCGCGGATTTTTAATCCCTTCACTTTACTCCCGATGACTCCCAGGTAGGGTGGCACGCCTGATTTTAGGATTGCGTGGAGTACGGGAAGATCAGTTGCGTGCCCACGCGTCGTTACTACGCAATAAGCGTCTTTCGGAAGTGACGGTAAAGCGTCTGAGTATTCATGAACGGGAACACGAGTTAATTTTTTTGATTCCTTCGGAAGTTTTTCCATCCAATCGGAGCGGTTGTCGATACAAAGCACGCGACAATCCAGTGCGATCAAGAGTCGAACCAATTCTTGTGCAACATGCCCCGCACCGAATACAGCGATCGTCCAAGTACTCGTATTAAAGCGCTCAAACAAAAACTGAACCTCACCACCGCAACTCATACCGACGTCGCGTTGCAGGTTCCAAGTTAAGAGTTGAACGGATTCCCCAGCCGACTCTTTATTCGTGATTAAACTCTTGGAGTACTCAATTGCTTTGGCTTCTACTTTTCCGCCGCCCACGGTTCCCCAGGCGAGGCCGTTTTCAGTGACAATCGCTTTCGCTCCGGGATCTTGAGGCGCATGGCCGCGTGTCGCGATCATCGTCACGGTAACAAATGGAATTCCGGTTTGTGAAAGTTCCAGCGATTTTTCGAAGTAAGTCGTTTCGGTCATTTTTTTGTTTTGGGCTTTGTATCCCACTTTTCAAATGCTTCAGGAGATAGCGCTCGGAGGACGCGTTCGCTGGTTGCTGGCACAGTAAGTGTCGGGAATTTTCCAGTGCGGGACTTGATCGCATCACCAATTGCGGTCCACGCCGAGAGCGCTAGGAGTAGGGGTGGCTCCCCTACGGCTTTTGTGCCTCGAACATTATCCACATTTCCGTGATTTTCGATCAAGTTCACGTTGAAGATGCGGGGGGTGTCCTGAATGCTTGGGATTTTATAAGTGCTCGGAGAGTGGGACAGAAGTTTTCCTCCCTCGTTGTAGAAAAGGTTTTCAGTAGTAACCCAACCGAGGCCCTGAACGTAGGCGCCTGTGACCTGCCCCATGTCTAAACCTTCATTGATCGGTCGACCGAGGTCCATCAGGATGTCGGTTCGGAGAACCTTTACTTCGCCGCTCATCTTGTCGATTGAAACCTCCGTCGCAGCGGTGCCGTTCGTGAAATAAAGGAAGGCGCGTCCCTGTCCGGTGATCTTATTGAAGGTCAGATGTGGAACTTTATAAAATCCGTATTCAGAAAGCGCGATACGGTTCAGGTAGGTTTCATTGACGAGTTCTTTGAAACTGAGACTCCAGCCTGGTCGTTCGGGACTGGTGATCATCCCATTCTCGAAGTGAAACATCTTTCGGCGACGCTCTTGGGTCGCAGGATCCTGAGAAAGGGCGACTTCATTTTCAGTTGCTAGCACTGCCGTTTTTGACGCCCATCGCTCGCGTGGAAGATCCACAATATGGGCGAGCACGTCGTTGAGTCGGGTACGAATTTTCTTGGCTGCGATTAAAGCGGCTGATCCATTCAGATCCGTACCACTTGAAGCTGCAGTAGGGGAAGTGTTCGCATTTTTATCAGTTCGTGTGGGTAGAACTTGAACCACATCGAGTGAAAGACCCAGTTCTTCTGCTACAAGCTGCGCGATCCGAGTGTTCACGCCTTGACCCATTTCAGTCGCGCCGGTCGAGATTTGGACCGTGCCATCTCGATGCACAATGACGAGCGCATTTCCTTGGTTCAAGAATCGTGTCGTGAATGAGATACCGAATTTTACGGCAGTCATCGAAAGGCCACGTAGCGTCGGATGGTCTTCCCGGTTCCAAGCTTCAATCTCGTTTCTTCGAGACCAGTAGTTACACTGACCTTCTAAGGATTCAAAAAGTTCGGGTAAGGTGTTGTTTTCGAGTTTCTGCCCGTAAGGAGTGATGTCTGCGCCGTCTTTATAACAATTCAGCTTTCGAATCTCGAGTGAGTCCTTTTTCAAGTACGCCGCGATTTCTTCGATGATCTTTTCAATCATCGCGACACCCTTCGGCCCTCCAAACCCTCGAAAGGCTGTGTGGGGATGAAAGTTCGTTCGACAGACCATGCCCGTGATCTTTGCGTTTGGAATGTAGTAGGCATTGTCGGAGTGGAGCATCGCCCGCTCCATGATCGAAGTCGAAAGATCAGCGTACGCGCCGCCATCAGACCAAAGGTAAGTATCGAGTGCTAAGATTTTTCCGTCCCGATCAAACGCGACTTTATATTCATTTTCGAAAGGATTTCGTTTCCCGGTCGCGATCATGTCGTCGTCTTTTGTGATCACACAACGCGCGGGGCGCTTGAGTTTATGCGCAACGAGTGCTGCATATGCAGCGTAGGGCGCAGCTTGCGATTCTTTACCACCAAAGCCTCCTCCCATGCGTTTTACAATACAAACGACTTCGTTGTAGTGAAGGCCAAGTGCGTGCGCAACAACATGCTGGGTCTCGGTAGGGTGTTGGCTCGATGAGTGAACTTCGATACAGCCTCGCTCCATGGGGTAAGCGATCGCGGCCTGACTCTCTAAGTAGAAATGGTCTGCACCTTGAAGCTTAATTGTTCCTTCAAGGCGATGAGTGGCTTCTTCGAAGGCTTTTTTTACATCGCCGCGTTCAATCGTGCGTTCAAATCCGATAAAACTTTTTCGATCTTTTGCTTCTTGTATTGAGAGAATGGGTTTCATTTCCTCGT
>CAYOJT010000284.1:0-3597 GCA_964404365.1 uncultured Bacteriovoracaceae bacterium | reverse complement strand
AAATAGGCCGTTTTGAGCCACTTTTTCGATGTGATCGAATAATGACGGACCCTAGGCAAAAGTAAGTGGGCAGAAAGGTTCTCTATTTATTCAATGACTTATGTTTAATTACTGGTGCGCGATACTCCGTCAAAGAAAAACTCCTGATTTTTATTTAGCCAAATTCTTGAAAGCGCGAGATCCTATGAGTCCGAACTCTTGAAGGGATTCGCCGGATGCGAATCGTGAGGAGAGTAAGGAATTCCGAAAAAGCCCGCTCGCTGGTCTCGTACACCTGAACAAGGAGGTTCTAGGTGAGTCTTAAATCCACTCATTTTTCCCATTCATTTCGTCGTTCCATCTTTTCGATCGCTCTCTTACTTTCGTTCGCGGGCTTAACTTCATGTGCTCCAGGCGAGAAGGAATTCAAGCCGGTTGTCGCGATGATTCAGTCACAGCAAGCAGGTAAAGGAGATATCGCGAAAGCGATTTCCGCCGAGGAGGCAAAAGAAATTTGTAAGACCACCAAATGTGAGCCGAACCAAATCTATTACGCAGATTTCGGATCAGGCCTGTTTGGTCGTCGTCCTCGTCCGGCTCCTCCACCGAGTCAGCCGGTGACTGAACCGACGCCGACTCAACCGCCAGTCGCCACTCCGACCCCAATTCCAACGCTTCCGCCGGGAGTGACGCCGACGAAGACACCAACCCCGACCCCGACTCCCGCTCAGGGGAGCGAGATCCTCGATTACTCGCGCGGAATCATGAATATGAATGGCGCTTGGAATATCAGTGAGGGTCGCGAGGAAGTGATTGTTGCGGTGATCGATTCGGGAGCGGATTACACGCACCCCGATTTGAAAGATAATATCGCGGTGAATTTGGCTGAGAAAAATGGCCAGCCCGGAGTCGACGATGACGGAAACGGTTATGTCGATGACGTCTACGGCTGGGACTTCTACAATAATAAGCCAAACGCGTTTGATGATAACGGACATGGAACGCATTGTTCTGGGATCATCGCTGCTGAACGAAATGGTTTCGGAGTCCGTGGAGTCGCGCCGAAGGTTAAAATCCTTCCGGTGAAATTCCTGGGCGCAAACGGTAGCGGGGACACTTCAGCCGCGATCAATGCGATCAATTACGCCGTTTCCCGCGGAGCTCGGGTTTTATCGAACTCCTGGGGTGGCGGAGGGTTTTCGGATCTCCTGAACGTCGCGATTCAGACCGCGCGCGGAAAAGGTGTGTTCGTGGTGGCGGCAGCCGGTAACGACGGTAAAAACAACGACGTTACACCGAGCTATCCCGCGAACTATACCGGCGTCGTGTCGGTTGGGTCGTCGGACCAGTCGGATCTGAAATCGAGCTTCTCGAACTATGGCGCAAGCTCGGTTCGGATTTTCGCTCCAGGTTCTTCGATTCTCTCGACGTATCCAGGAAATCAGTACAAGACTCTCTCGGGTACTTCGATGGCGACACCTCAGATTTCGGGAGCTCTGGCTCTTGGAGTTTCGGTCTACTCACAGCTCACGGAATCTCAGATGATTTCGGATATGTGCTCAAGTGCGACGAAGATTCTGACGAGCTACTCGAAGTGCGGACGTATGGATGTTGAGGAATTCTTACGTAAGGTAAGTCTCCACTAAGATTTAGCCTCTAAAAATTTAGGGTGCATGCTTTCGATTCGAAGCATGCACCCTTTTTATTTTCTCAAAAAATTTAGAGTGTGAAGCTTAGCGAAAGTTCCACAACCGGAGTGATCGTGCGGCCCTCGCGTTTTTCGAATAACCCCGTCGCGTTTTCGTCGTTTTTCCAGTTACTGGATTCGATTCCGAGGGATGCAGAGAGCCCAAAGCGCGAGTTTGCCATGAATTGACCCCCGAAGAGGAGGTCTGCCATCAGACCCTTCGCGGTTCCGTCGCGAAGGAGGTGCAGGGAGCCGCGTTCTGCGTAGTGGTCTCGAAAAAATCCGCCCTTGAGGAACATGCCGCTCGAGTGCCAGTCGCTTTGTAGGAAGTATTGGGCGCGTACTCCGATTTGGCTGCCGGTTTTTTGGAAATTTTCTCCGTTAAAGCGATAGAGCGTGATTTTTGGACCGATCGTAAGCTGCGAGTGGAGCGGAAACTGGAGGCCGAAATTGTATCCAAAAAGGAGGAAGCTGAGCGGACTTGTTTCGATCGCGACGCTCGGAATGGAGCGATGAGGTGAGATCGCTTGATCCGAAACCGACTGTTCGCCAGGCTGGAGCGATCCGGGGGGCTGCTCGTTCCCTGTTGGAATCGATTGGGTATGAGCTGCGAAGGCCACAGGGGCCGCCAGAAAGCTGAGAAGTAGACTGAAGTAGAGGACGTCCCGTTTCATGAGAGAGCGTTTAACTGATCCGTCCCGGGATTTGGAACAAAGTTTTCGCCCATACGTTAACAAACCTTAAGATTTTGCTCCTTGAACGGGTCCGTTTGAATCAGCGCAAGTGAATTCGAGATTTAATCTTGACTAAATTAGTCGGTAATTGGTATAACCCACTGCGCATTCATTTAACTGAACTCAGGTCTTCAGGACTTTTGGGTCATCGTTTTTAAAGGGTTGGTCTATGAAACAGTCGATTCGTTCTCTCGTTATGGTCGCACTCGTCGGGTCTGCACTCACCGCATGCGGTAAGGATGTAAAGCAAACCAACGGCACAATGCCTCAGAAAGACGGCCAAGCGATCCAGCCGAACACGAATTTGATCGGCGTACCAACGCCAGGATCCCAACAAACTTCAGTTCCTCCGACGGGAACAACCCCGACGCTCGCGAACTGTCCGGATCCGATTTCGCGCCCGAACGCGAAAGTTTTAAATCTCGAAGCGCTCGCTCTCGAGAAAGGTTCTTTTGAACTCGAATCATTCAAAGCTTACGAAGTGATCGCCATGAACGCGGGCGGAGCTCAGCCGATGATGGGTGGAAGCGCGCTTGAAGGTAAAGTGACGGAGTCGGGTTCCGTGGAATTAAACCCACTCTGCCAAGACATGTCCCAAATGCCTCAGAAGATCTACACCTGGGCAGGACGTTTTCCAGAGAAGTTTGATGCTGTAAAGGGCACCGTTGAAAGTGATGGGATCATCACCGAAACCGTCCAAGGTCCAGCCATTCGCACTGTTCCTGGCTTAAACCCACGCGGGTACGAGAGCTCGGATAAGAACTTGGTTTGCTTAAACGCAACCCCGTGTGCAAACTCCGCAGCCTACCAACTCGATGATTCTCACGTCGCGCTTTACCGCGAGACCGAGCGCACCTTCGGAAATGGTGAGCTCCTTCATGTGAAGACCCTCTCGGTATACGTATTGAAAGGCGCACAAGCGCGCGAAGGCACCGGCGAAACCGGCGGTGGAAAATCTTCCAAACAAGGCGAGAAAAAATCTAAGCAGGGTGAAAACAAGGAAAACAAAGGGAACAAAGAAGAGAAAAAGTCCAAGCAGGGCGAAAACAACGGCGTGAACAATGGCGCCAACAATGGTGCGAATAACGGCGCTAATGAAGAGAAAAAGTCCAAGCAGGGCGAAAATAAAGGCGCTAACAATGGTGCGAATAACGGCGCAAACGAAGAGAAAAAGACCAAACAAGGCGAAAACAACGG
>CAYOJT010000283.1:0-3613 GCA_964404365.1 uncultured Bacteriovoracaceae bacterium | reverse complement strand
GACCAGGAAGTCGGACGCGATATCGAAATTCAACTCCTGCATGAGGCGCACGTAGGAGAGGTATTGGTCGGTGATCTTCGAGATCGAGACCTTCGATATATCGAGCTCGTGGCTTTGGATCAGATAAAGCAAAAGATCCAGTGGGCCCTCGAAGCTATCGAGGCGAATGGTGATAGGTACGCGGTGCGACATCTATGTCAAGTTCCTGACGAGATCATACCGAAATGAACGCGGGGAGCAAGAGAAGTAAAAAAGTTTTAGTCATGTATTTTCGGTCCCTCAAAACGTAGGGATTTTTCGAGTGCTGATCCTGACACGATGCTTCGACCACATCCTCGAAGCAATGTGTCACTCGGTACGATGTTTAGGGACAGGCGGTGGCTGAAGGATTTCCGCTCCCGTAGCAGGCCGCATCTTGCCAGCAATGATCGTCGCATCGATCGGCGGTCCAGCTGCAGCCCTTTCGCTTTAAACAATCCTGACACGTCTGTGCCTGCATGCAGAGCTTGGAAGTCGCCACAGGGTCGTCAATTACGAGCGCGGGAAGCGGGCGCCGTGTTTCTGAGTACCAAACGGCTCCCATGATGACGATACAGACGCCAATGATCCGAAGGGCAAGTGAGGTCGCGGCGTTTCGACGGCGAAAGCCGCTCATGCGCGAATGAAACCCATTTTATCTGCCACACGCGCAAGAGTTTTCGAAGCACGTTCATGGGCCTTGTCGGCTCCGATTTTTAGAATGCGATCGAGTTCGCCGCGATCGTTCATCAGGCGATTCACTTCCTCGCGAATCGGCGCGATTTTTTCGATCGCGATGTTTGCGGTGTCGACTTTCAAGTGCCCGTACATTTTTCCAACGTAGGATGCGACCAGATCGTCGACTGATTTTCCAGTGAGACAAGACTGGATCGTGAGGAGGTTTTTCACTCCCGGTTTATCATCGGAGAGCGTGATTTCAGTTCCAGAATCGGTCACTGCGCTTTTGAATTTCTTTTCGATTTCCTTATCGGAGTCGTCGAGGAAGATCGTGGCCTTTGGATCTTGATCCGATTTCGACATTTTTTTGAGTGGATCTTGGAGGCTCAAGATCTTCGCGCCTTGAGTAGGGATGTGCGGCTCGGGAACTTTGAAAAGAGGAGTATCTTTTCCCTTGTCCCATCCCGGCGTGTAGTAATTGTTCATGCGAATCGCGAGATCCCGCGCGAGTTCGACGTGCTGTTTCTGGTCTGCGCCGACAGGAACGAGGTCCGTTTGATAAAGTAAAATATCAGCGGCCATGAGGACGGGGTATGCGAAGAGGCCCATCGGAATCGATTCGCCATGTTTTTGGGACTTATCTTTATACTGAGTCATCCGCGAAACTTCACCCATGGTCGCGTGACAAGTCAGAATCCAAGAAAGTTCAGCGTGTTCTTTCACATGGGATTGGACGAATAAAATCGCGTTATTCGTATCGATCCCGCAAGCCAAGTAGGTCGCAAGCGCGCGATACGTATTCTCACGAAGTGCCGCTGATCCGCGCTGATCGGTAATCGAGTGCATATCGACTGCGAAAAAAACACAGTCGTAATCTTTTTGGAGGCGCTGCCAGTTTTGAACCGCTCCGATGTAATTTCCGATCGTGAGTCGGTTTGAGGGAGTGACAGCGGAGAGCATGACCTTTTTCGACATAGAACGAGAGACCTGCCTTACAAGCCGTAAATGAGTTGAGAAATTCTCATCGCTTGATGAGTACAATAAACGATCGGACCTTGGATGATGTTCAGTGCGCCTGTCCAAAGAAGCGCGATCAAAATAAAAAAGCTGTAACCCTCGATGACCCTCATCTTCTGAGTGCCTTCGTAACCTAGGAAACTTTCGACCATCCTTGCGCCATCGAGTGGTGGGAGGGGGAGGAGATTGAAGAAGGCGAGCGCGAAGTTGATTTGAATCGCGATCACAAGCATTCCAGGGGTTTGCTCACCCCCGATGAGTTCCTTATAGAAAATAAAATTCGAAGGCAAATATCGCGCACAAAGCCCAAATAGAATGGCGAAAACAAGCGCTAAGATCACGTTTGCGCTAGGGCCCGCGAGCGAGACCCAGAAGAGTCCGGGTCTGTATTTTCGAAAGCGCGTGGGGTTGATCGGAACGGGCTTTGCCCATCCGAACATGAGCGGAATTCCGGTTACCATATTGACGAGAGGGATGAGGAGTGTGCCTACGGGATCGATGTGAGCGACAGGGTTCAGTGTGAGCCGGCCCGAATCGATTGCTGTGCGATCGCCCCATTTGTTTGCCATCCATCCGTGACCGAATTCATGGAAAACAATTGCCATGAAAAAAGGCACGATCTGTAGAAAGGCCATCTGAATGCGTTCTTGGAAAGCGGCGTCCATCGCGGTGTTTGTTTCCTCTCCCGAGAGGCTAACGGCGGCACCGCGAAAACTCTAGGAAAAATCCGGGTCGGTTCCTGGGCGAGAACGGTTTTCGGCCCAGCGCGCAGACAGGTTTAGCGCTTCGCATTATCAAAGATTATAAGCGGTGCTCGAGTTGTTTTTGAAAGGATACTTTTATGAAGCGATCGCAGTTTTTAACCTTGGTTCTCACGCTTTCAATTTTTTTCAGCGCGATCCCCAAGCGGGCAGACGCGGGCCTTATCGTCGGCGCAGTTAGCGGAGATGTCCGTAACGGCCTGGGGGTTGGGACTTTTCTTGGTGTCGCTATTGGGATTGGGCCCTACATGTTCGGCGGTCGGGGAGAAGATTTTTGGTGGTTCTCGGCGATTTCGATCGGAGCAGGAGTCCTTCTGGATTTCGAGTCGCAAGTGAAAACTGAAGACTATATTACGCCTCTTTCCGAAATGTTACCGTTTATCGATGATCGCGAAATCATAGAAACCCTCGCGCTGCTTGCGCGAAAAAAAGTGGGGGATCAAATTCAGAGGGATAAACGATCCAAAACGGTTCGGATTTCCTTTAGCGATTCGGAAATCGAAAGAATCTTCGCGAACGCCTTACTGACGGATCGTGAATATGAACGAATCAGAACGGTTCTCCAATAGGACTTAGTTCGTAATATCTTTCCAGAAATCAGACACATAATGCGCCAAAGTAAAAATTTGACGCAGCGCACTTAAATTGATACGACCCCGGCGTTCCATAGTTTTTGGGGATTTTTAAATACACAAATAGGGGTCGTACCATGAAAGCCATTTTGGGTTTTATCGCGGTTTGTAGTCTGGCGAGCGCTTCGAGCTTTGCGGCTGGTTTTAGCTGCCAGCACTACGCTGAAGTAGTCGCAGTGAACGCAATGAATAAACAATTAAAAGCAGAAGTTGCTCCTCGTCGTTTGCACGAAGAGGAAAAAGCTGCGCTTTCCAACTCCATCTTTCTCGATACTAATAACGAGGAAGTCGAAGTGGATACCGGTATCTACGGCGTCGAAATGGGTGTGATGGAAGAGTGTTTAGACGCTCTCAAAGTCACGACAAAAGTCGTCACCGTCCGCGGAAAGAAAAGCTGTAAGGTTCTCAGTGTCGAATCTTACGGCCAGCGCGACTGCGGCTGATCGAGTTTTAATCCCCGCGAGGGTGATATTTTTTGTGAACGTCCTTGAGGCGCTCGGGCGTGAC
>CAYOJT010000282.1:0-3675 GCA_964404365.1 uncultured Bacteriovoracaceae bacterium | reverse complement strand
CCTTCGGAAAGAAACACTGCTGTCGATTCGCTTCCGCGACCGGAATTCCTCGCTCCGTTAAGCGATCGACGATCTTTTTCCAACTCTCCGCTCTGAAATCGAGCGGAAAGCCTGACCATTCTGACAAAACGTCGCGTGTGAAATCATCGGTCGTTGGGCCCAGTCCGCCCGTAACAACGAGAAGTTCCGAACGGGCGCTTGAGAGTTCGAGTGCTTCCAACATTCGAGATTTTTCGTCCCCAACGGTAAGGTGCCATTCGACATCAAAGCCAAGGTCAGTCAGTTTTTTCGAAATCCAAGCTGCATTACGGTTCGTAATCTGACCCTGGGTGAGTTCAGTGCCGATGGTGAGGAGGGTTGCGCGCGCCATTTAAAGGCCGAGCAGTCGTTTAGCTTCTTGCTGGTCGACCTCACACTCGAGCGAGCGTTTCGGGTCCATTGCGACGCAATTGAGCGACAAGAAGGAGTTGAGAACGTTTGTGGCCTCGGTCTCGCGTTTTTGATCGACGAGAAAACGGCCGAGTTCCAAAAAGTTTGAGGAATAGTCCGGCGCCTGAGTCAGAGCTTCCGTGAGTAGTTCTTCTCCGCGTTTTTTATCACCACCCACAAGCTTGGGAAGCTTCGTGAGGAAGATACCTAAAATCCGAGATCCGCCGGCACCTTCAAGGGGGAGTTCAAGCTTTCTCGTGTTCTCGAGGTAGCTAATGACTTCCTTTTTCGCACTCAGGATGCAGCTTGGGATCACTTTTCCCTTATCGAGAATTTGGCAGTTGAGTGATGTGAGAACGGCGTCCCAGAAGTAACCGATCGCGTTTTGAGGATTCTTTTGAATGATTGAATTCGTCATGCGAAGGCCACGATTGACGAAGAGGAGCTTGTCCATATCCGAGGATAGGTTCGTGTAGAGCCAAGCTACTGTTCGGAAAGCGCCTTCTTGAAGGCGGCGAGTGTTTGCGGGCGTGGTTTCAGGAAGTGCGAGCGCGTCTTCGTAACAGGTCAGCGCTTCTTTTGCTTTATCGAGATCGGTTCGGAGATCAAAGAGATCGTCGCAAATATCGCCGGGAGGAGGGGCTGCGTGAATCGATTTAGTAAGTGCAATAATGGCAAACAGTGCCGCTAAAAACGCGACGAGCGCGTGTGTGCGCTTTAAGTTTCCCCCATTGCTTAATCCAAATTGCATAAGTCAGGATTTTTTAGCCTTGAAGATTCACTTTGTCTATAAGTCTTAACTGCTTGAAATTATTGAATTCTGTCTTCGCGCTTCACGGATCTAAGGTTCTGCGGGAGGACCTTCTTCCGCATCCGAACCGACTTCGGAGTGACTTCGATCCATTCGTCTTCGTCGATCCAGTCAATGCACTGTTCAAGCGACATCACACGGAGACCCGCCAAGCGGACCAAGAACTCTGCACCCGCAGAACGGATGTTGGTGAGTTTCTTTTCCTTACAAGGGTTCACGTTCATGTCGTTGTCTTTGGCGTTTTCGCCAATGATCATTCCTTCGTAAACCGGAACACCGGGGCCGAAGAAAAGAACGCCACGCTCTTCGAGAGCGAGAAGCGCATATTCGACAGTATCGCCTTTGCGGTCAGCGATGAGAGCTCCGTTATTTCGGTGAGCGAGTTCGCCTTTGTGAGGGCCGTATTCGAGGAGGTAAGTGCTGAAAAGCCCCTCACCGCGAGTGATCGTGAGGTACTTGGAGCGCATGCCGAGAAGCCCGCGTGTCGGAATATCGAATTCCAAGCGTACACGGCCGGAACCTGATCCGCTGTCACCCTCGTATTTGGTGAGAAGTCCCTTACGGGCCTGAAACATCGCGGTCACATCGCCGACTGCTCCGGCAGGCATATCGAGAACGGCGCGCTCCATCGGTTCCATGCGGGATCCGTCTTCGCCGGTTTTATAAAGAACGGTTGGTTTTCCGATCATGAACTCGAAGCCTTCTCGGCGCATTTGTTCGATCAGAATAGCGAACTGAAGTTCGCCTCGGCCTAAGATTCGGAATTGGTCGGCGGCATCGGTCTCTTCAAAGCGAAGAGCCACGTTTGTACGCACTTCTTTTTGAAGGCGTTCGCGGAGTTTCCGGGATTGAATCGCTTCTCCCTCAAGTCCGGAAAGAGGGGACGTGTTCACGGAAAAAATCATTCCGAGAGTGGGGGTTTCAACTTCGATACGAGGGAGTGTTGGAACACTGTCAGACGAAGCGATGGTATCGCCGATATCGGTGTATTCCGTTCCTGCGATCACGCCGATGTCACCTGCGAATAACTCTTCAACTTCGGCCATCTTCAAACCTTCGTAGGTGTAGAGGCGTGTGGCGTTGAACTGTTCGTTCTTTGGAGCGCGCGTGACGGGATCGATTCCGCGACGGGTGACACGTTGATTTCGTTTTACCGATCCGGCCATCACGCGACCGATCGCGAGACGTCCGACGTAATCGGAGTAGGAAAGGTTCGAAATCAGCATTTGAAACTCGGAGCCATCCGCAACAACAGGCGCAGGAATGGTGTCGATGACGGCTTTGAAAAGAGGCATGAGGTCGCCCTTTTTATCACCCTTTAAAAGCGCGTCGACGTCGTTCCGATTAGCCGTGCACCAGCCTTGGCGAGCACAGGCGTAAATAATAGGGAAATCGATTTGTTTTTCGTTCGCTTCTAAGTCGATGAAGAGATCGAATGTCGCGTTCACGACTTCATCGATTCGAGCATCCGAACGGTCGACCTTATTGATACAGAGGATGACGCGTTTCCCTTGGCCCAGAGCTTTTCTGAGCACGAAGCGTGTTTGGGGGAGTGGACCTTCTGCTGCATCGACGAGGAGAATCGCGCCGTCGACCATTCCCATAATGCGTTCGACTTCTCCGCCGAAGTCGGCGTGGCCGGGGGTATCGACGATATTAATCTTGGTGTCGCCCACACGGACGGAAGTGTTTTTCGCAAGAATCGTGATTCCGCGTTCGCGTTCCAAGTCTCCCGAGTCCATCACTCGGTCATCCATTTTTTGGTGAGCCTGGAAGGTGCCGGCTTGTCTTAAAAGGTGATCAACGAGGGTGGTTTTACCGTGGTCGACGTGGGCGATAATGGAAATGTTTCTGAGGGAATCGATCTTTTGCATACCTGGTCCTGAATTTTTGTGTCTGAGGAGCGTAACAGAGATGGCAACCCTTTACACGCTCTTTACGCATGAAGACGATATCCGATGCTAAAAGGGGGGCAGCCGGGTCCAATCCTGGCCTAAGTCCCTGAGATTCTTGATCCAAAAGGACTTCTCACGCTTGACCGAACTTCTGCTCAACGTGAATATGAGGGTATGAAATCTTTCCTGATGGTTTGGGTCCTCGGTACGGCTTCTGTTTTTACATTTACCGCTCACGCGCAAGCGGCACCTCAGGCGAAATCTGCCCGTAAAGCCACGCCAGCACCGCGCCCGACCGCGGCCCCAGCGAAAGTGGCTCCAAAACCCACAGAGCCACCCATGGAGACTGAGCGAGTCGGTGAGCCTGAAGATGGCCTTGTGATTGATGATAAGGGCGCTTCGAAAAAGGGTGCTCAGAAGGCTTCGCCTTCGGACGAGGGGAACGCCGCGTTTGCGTATACCCACTCACTGCCCTCTCCGGTGAATATCCCAGGTGGTAGTTACATTATCGGTACTACAGCAGCAGTCGGTGTATTAGAT
>CAYOJT010000281.1:0-3779 GCA_964404365.1 uncultured Bacteriovoracaceae bacterium | reverse complement strand
GGTAATTTTTTCTTTTCTGATTCTTTCGTCCGCGGATGAAAAGACCCCCGAAGAATATGAAGCGCTCTATAGTGCAGGAAAATTTGCCGACGCCCTCACATCGTTAGAGCAAGTAAAACAACGACTCTCGCCCTTCTCTTATTCCTACAATAAAGGAGTAATTCATCATGCGCTTGGTCAAGAGGGTTTGGCGGTCGCTTATTTGGAGAAGGCCCGATCGTTAAAGCCGGAGGACACGTCGCTCGATGAGCCTCTCGAGACCGCAAAGCTCGCACTCGCAAAGGCCATCGGAAATCATCGCTTGGATCCAGGTAGCTACTCTTTTGAGCGATGGGGAGATGTCCTTCCTATCGATTTCTTGTTTGTTCTCGGCGGTGGGTTTTTGGGCTTATGTCTACTCGCGTTCATCATTTTGGGGCGAAAAATGAACCAAAACTGGGGTCTCGCGTTTTTGTGCGGCGGCATCTGGGTCTTAGTTTTCGGCTCCTGGTCGTTTTGGATGGATGAGCATCCACTCTATATATTGATCGCGGACGCGACCGTGAAAAGTGGACCGCAAGCCGGAGTTTTAGAGAAGGGAACGCTTTACACAGGGACCAAGGTTCGCCGCACCCCGTTTCAGGAACGCGACGGTCATATTCGGGTTCGCTATAGCGGGGATGGAGACGAGGGGTTTTTGGAAACGAAGAGCTTGTTGCTCTTGAGCTCCGACTCTAATAAAGAAGAGAAATGATGCGTCGTAAACACCTCTCCCTTTTAGCACTTCTTTTCGTGGGTCTAAATCTTTGGAGCGGCTGTTCGAGCGGTGAGATCGACGATAACGACCCTGCGATACTGATGAAGGACGCGGAAGACGATATCGACTCCTCTCGATACGTTCTCGCAATCGAAAAACTTCAGCTCGTCAAAAATAAACACCCTTATTCGAAAGAAGCCGTCGATGCCGCGCTTCGACTCGCGGATGTCTATTACGCGCAAGAAAACTTTGCGGAGGCTGCTGCCTCGTACGAGGCGTTCGCCGACCTTCATCCCAAGCACGAAAAAATTCCCTATGCTCTCTATCGCGTAGGTCTCTCGCACTACAGTGATGCGCCGGACCTCATCGCACGCGACCTTTCTCCACTCACACGCGCAGAGGAGGGCTTTAAATATTTTATCGAGAAGTTCCCGACGAGCGAATTTACTGCCGACGCTAAACTCAAACTCGTCGACACTCGGAAACGCCTAGCGGAAAAAGAACTCTACATCGCGAATTTTTATTACAAGCGCGAAATGTGGGAAGCCGCAAAAGGTCGATTTCAGAAAATTCTGAGTGACTATTCGGACAGCCCTTTTGTTGGCGAAGCTGAAAAAAAATTGAAAGCAATCGAATCTAACGAATCGAAGGAGCCGCAAGCTTGATCCCATCGAACGAATCGAAGATCCAGGAGCTTTTGAATCAAAAAAGATTTTCGGAAGCCGAAGGAATTCTTCATCGGAGAATCCTTGAGGACCCAAGAAACGCGGATGCCTATTATCTCCTCGGTGTGAGCGCCTATTTTCAGGGAAAAGTTCCACCGACGATTCAGAACTTAAAAAAGGCGCTCGAAATCGATCCGAAACACACGGATGCAGCGATCTGTTTAAGTGTGCTTTTGAACGACCTTGGAAAGTATGACGACGCAAAACGCGTTTTCGATCAAGCGAATCACGGCGTTGTCCATCGGACAGAAGGCACCATTTCAAGCGTGGACCAAAAGTTTGCGGTGAAACACCTCGAGATGGGTGATTTATATTTCCGCTATCGTCGCTATGATGAGGCGATCGATGAATATACGAAATCTATTCTTCTGAATCCGCTTCACCTCGATGCGCGCATTCGCCGTTCGAAGTCTTATGCACGAAAAGGGTATGTGTCTCGTGCGCTTCAAGATCTACAAACATTGAAACATGAACGCCCGGATTACATCCCGGGCCGCGTTCAGCTGGGACTCCTCTATTATAGTCAGGGTAATCTCATTGATGCAGAGATCGAATGGGAAAGTGTTCTCGAGATTCAGCCCACGAACCGCGAAGCCCTTTCCTATTTAGAAATGGCAAAACAATCGCGACTCAATAGCCAAAGTGTCGGTTCAGGTCTCGCTTTTCAGGGCCCAACCCAACAAGGGATGTTCGTTAACCCTCAAAATCACTCAACCGTATAGGGTACGGTTTCGATTTCGGATTCCTTCATTCCCAGTTTTTCAGCAAGTTTCGGTTTCAGCGTTTTAGCGGTTCCGAGAACTAAGATGGAAAAACGTTCTGGGTGTAAGAATGCCTTCAATGCCGCATTCACGTCGTCGATGCTCACGCGACTCAGCGCAGGTCCATAGCTTTTCGTAAACCCAGGAGGCAAGTTCAGGGTTTGCTCGAGAATGAGGTTTTCCACTCGTTTTTTTGGAGTGTTGTACATAAAGCCCGCCGAATTGATGAGGCTTGTTTTCGCGAAGTCGTATTCTTCCTGCGTGATTCCTTTGCCTTTCAATTCTTGAATCATGCTCAATCCATATTTCACAGCATCGGGAGTATCCTTCGAAGCTGGAAATGTGAAAGCTTGCCAGGAGCGAGGCTGAAGCCCGTGACGGAAGTAGCTGTAAGCACCGTAAGCCCATCCGCGTTTCACCCGAATTTCAACCATGAAGCGGGCTGAAAAACTGCCGCCACCGAAGGCGTGGTTTCCGAGATAGAGGGGAAAGAATTTCGGATCCGTGAAGAGAACTCCTTCTTGACCCCAGTACACTTGTGTCTGAGTTCGGTCGGGCTTATCGATCACGCGCACCCGAAGTTTTTGAGCAAGTTCTGGTCTTCCCACGGGTTCAACAGGGTTTGGCCCTTCGGAATTTGGAAGAACTTCAGCTAATCGATCGCTCCAGGAGCGAATGAAAGACTCTTCCGCGTCACCAGTTCCAATGACAATGGTGTTTCGATTTTGAAAAAGTTTTTTGTAATGGGCCTCGATTTGAGCACGCGTGATAGACTCGACGTCTTTCATCTTTCCTAGAAGTGGGTTTCCGTAAGGGTGCCCGCTCATCAAAAAAGATTCCCATCGAGCGCGCGCGAGTCCGCGGTCATTCCCGCGTTCTTCTAAAATTGAAGAAACGACCTCGGCTTTTAGTTTCTTAATCTCGTGTTCAGGGAAGGTTGGTTCACTGACGATTTCCGTGACGAGGTCCAGGAACTGAGAAAGCTTTTCAGCTAAGACGGACCCGCGGAGAATAAGGGCTTCCGCACGAGTCTCGACTTCGAGAGAGCCACCGATTTGATCAAGGGCTTCTAAGATTTTTTCTTTCGAATATTTCTTAGATCCACGCTTCAACATCTCGCCCATGAAGTTTGTGATGCCCGACTGTCCTTTTGGGTCGTGAGCGGCTCCAGCCTTGATCACTACGTTCACGCTGACGAGCGGGAGAGAGCGATCTTCCTCAAATCGAGTTTCGATGGCGAATGCGGACGATGCGATCGACAGAGCAAGAAGTGCGATTAACTTTTTCATTTTTGTACTCCGTAAATGACGGAACGTTGTTCAGGTTTTAGATATTTTTGAGCTACTTCGCGAATGTCTTTCGCTTGAATCGAGCTGAGGTGTTCGATCGTTTCGAGACCTTTCGTAAAATCGCCGTTGATTGTTTCGTTCAGTCCCAAAAAGTGTGCTTGTTCATTCGAATCCGACAGTTCGTTGTAGAACTCAAAAGCGAGTTGGTTTTTTGCTTTTTCAAGTTCGGCATCAGGCACAAGCAGTGTTTGGAGCTTTTGGATTTCTT
>CAYOJT010000280.1:0-3850 GCA_964404365.1 uncultured Bacteriovoracaceae bacterium | reverse complement strand
ATGATACGCACATTTAACTTTTTCTGAAGATTACTTCCCATCGAAGAAACCGTTTTCTCTTGGAGGAACTGCAGAAGTCTCGCCTGAAGAGCGGGGGTTAGCTCGCCAATCTCGTCGAGAAAAAGCGTCCCGCCTTGCGCAAGTTCCAAGCGCCCCACGCGCCTCTGATCAGCGCCTGTAAAAGCGCCGCGTTCATGACCAAAGAGAGTCGACTCCATCGTGCCATCATGCAAAGACGCAAGATTCACTTCAATAAAGGAGGCTAGAGCGCGCTTACTCTTCGCATGAATCTCACGCGCAAGAGTCGTCTTTCCTGATCCCGTTGGACCCGTGATCAGAATGCTCGCATCACTTCGGATCGCTGCCTGAATTTGAACTTCCCGTGCTTGCAGTAGTGCTTTCGAATTTGAAATCAAAGTAGACATCATCATTCCCCCAACGATTCGAAAATCGAGCACCACCCCCGCTGGCTGCGCCCCTTCCAAACCTGAATTCCCGAAGAGCAAAGGCAAGGCCAAAAATGAATCAACAGTTTCAAAATTAAGAACTGAAGATTTTCGAGGGCTTGGATTTTTCTAGGAAGAACTAGGTAGTTCAAAGTGGAGGCGAATACCGAAAATACTGTAGGGATTCACCTACACTCCGCCCGCTTTACGGCCGCGCATTCTAAAGAGTCATTAAGTAATGCGAACCGCGAGGAAAAGTTCTGGAGCGACGCCCATTCTACGCGATAAACTGAGCCCACATTATGAGTGAAGCTCAAGACGATCGAAAAATTCTGGTTTGTGACGATGATTCGCTCATGCGAAAGACACTCGCGCTCCTCCTCAAAAACTATGGCGCCGTTTCTACGGTTGCGAATACAGATGAGGTGAAAGCTTTACTTCAAAAACAGAAATTCAACCTCCTCATGCTCGACATCCAGATGAGGCACGATCGCGAGGGAATTGAAGCGCTGCCGGAGATTCGAAGAATCGATCCAGAGCTGCCTATCGTGATGATGAGCGGCCTGAAGGACTTTAAGACGGTTCGGGATGCGATGAAATCAGGCGCCACCGATTATCTCTCCAAGGATTTTGAACCCGAGGAGTTTGAGCTCGCGATGGATCGTATTTTCGAAAATTCGCTCCATAGAAAACGAGAGGCACAGGCTCGCTTTGAAGCCCACTCGATTCAGAATCAATTCAGACTTGTGGGGCAGTCTCCAGCGATTCAAGAAGTGGCACGTCTCATTGAGAAATTTCGAAAGAGTTATGCGAATGTTTTGATCTCCGGTGAAACGGGCACTGGGAAGGAACTCGTAGCAAAACTCCTCCGAAAGGAACTGCCCCATGGATTTGAACCGTTCGTTGCGATCGATTCGGCAACTCTCCATTCAGGCACAGCCGAGAGCCTGCTTTTTGGGCATGAGAAAGGCGCCTTCACGGGAGCTGATTCCTCGAAGAAGGGACTTTTTGAAGAAGCGGATGGAGGCGTAATCTTTTTTGACGAAATCGCGAACATGCCGATTTCCATCCAGGCGAAACTCCTACGCGTTCTTCAGGAAAAGGAGATTCTACGCCTCGGATCTACGCGCACAACCCCACTTCGGTTCCGTGTAATAGCTGCGACAAATCGAGATCTCGAAGCTCTTTCGAAGAAGGGCGAGTTTCTTCCGGACCTCCTCCAGCGCCTGAATGTGCTACCGCTTGATCTGCCTCCGCTTCGCGCTCGACTTGAGGATTTGGCTGAGCTTTCAGCGCATCTTCTCGCTCAGAAGACAGGAACTCCCTCGACGATTACCAACGAGGCTTTAAGCCTGATGAAAACCTACGACTGGCCCGGAAACGTTCGAGAGCTTTCCGCAATGCTGGATTACTCGCTTGCGCTTTTAGAGCAAGACTTGGGCGCTCCCGCGATAATCGATGTACAGGATTTACATCCAAAAATTCGCAACTCAAAATCACGGCTCTCAAACTCTTCCAGTTTTTACGACCAGGTCGAAGGCTTTGAAAAAAACCTGCTGGCCGCCGCCTACGACAGGTGCGAAGGGAATATCAGCAGAGTCGCAAAGGAACTCGATATGGATCGATCCCACCTTTACGCCAAACTCAAACTCTACGGAATTCACCCGAGAAAAAACTGATTAGGCTCGACCTCGCTCACAAAAAACGCGCGAGAGGAAAACCAATCGAGACGCCAAAATTTCGCGTGTAAACGGGAATACTGCCGAACTCATCGCGTACGGAAATGTAGTTCAGCTCTCCGAAGAAACCGCTCTTTCCGTACCGGAGCCAGATGTTATAGTAGGCGGATGAATTGATCTTCGGATAAATAAATGCCCCGGCCTGGAGGGTAGCGTTCTTCTGAAACGCATCTCGAAAAATCATTTCAACACCTTGGGGAAAACCGATTCGGAATCGAGTCGCGTCTGAGAAACCGAGCCCAACCGCGTTGAGTCCGAGCATCAGATTCACGGACATACGACGATCCAAGATTCGAAAGGACTCACTATTAAAATAGAGACCGTTATCCGAGAAGAAAAAGGCCTTCACTGAGGTTGCGTTGAAGAAGACGATGCGACTCGACTCTGTTACGAAATAACTACCATAAATCGTTGCGAGCGTTGCAACCCCTTCAGTCGACTCAATGGGCGACTGGATCAGCTGACGATAGGGCCCCAATCCAAAACCAAAATTTAAATAGTGATAGCGCGGGGGGATCTGGGCACTCACCTCGTAAGAACGTCCAATGGGGTCTTGGACGAGAATCGAATGAGTGTCGCTGTTCAGTCGAAAGCGGAGAACTCCGTCCTGAACCGAAATTTTCTGGCCCTCGACGGTTACGAATTCACTTTGAGTCCCCATATCAAGTTCGACTTCGATGATTGGACGGCGATTTCCCTCTTCGTAGTCGTGAATATCGCGACAGCCGATATAAATAATATGAGGAGAATTGGGTTTTCCTAATCCCGGTCCACTCGGTTCTATAGAATTAAAGCCGAGCCGATAAGGGGAACAACTTCCATCAATCCCAACGGATGATGGCGTGGATTCCGAAGCAAATGAGATTTGGAAGCTGGCGGCATCCACCGCGGTGCGGACGCGAATCGGGTTCTGCGGATCGAGTCGAACGACGGTTAAGATTTCAGCTTCGTACTTCCCGCTCTCATTATTGTGGCGAAGCGGATACAACTGACCCAAATATTCGGCGGTCCCCGAAGCAACAGACGTCACCTTCGCAACGGCGCGCATGTATGCAAGCGAATCACTGACCCTCACCCATTCTAAACTACCTGGAATAAATGCAACGCTTACGGCGCTTGGATTTTTGTCGAGTGAAACCCACTTCAATTGATCAATTGAAAGCGAAGACTGCGAAAAAGCTGTCGCCACGGTCTGTCGGATCGCTTTCAGTTGCAATGAATCCTCAGCGAGCGCCGAATTAAAAAACAGAAAAGCGAAAATCAGGAGCAGGAAGGTTCGCACGCGGAGCTCTCCCCAGATTTCGAATCCTTGGGAACAAAGATCTTGCATCCGGTCCCTTTGCACTTACCTTCCCCGCAACGTTCCCCTGAGCAACCCGAGGTCGACTCGTATTTCCAGGATCGTGGAATGGCGTTTAAAACTTGAAGGGCCTCATCCAGGCTGTTGAACTCGCGGTACCCTACCGTCTCACCGGTTTCGTGGTTCGTGACGAAGGCGGCGTAGCGGGTAGGCGCGGATTTGTCTTTTGAATCCGAAGCGGTATAATTTGTTTCGCTCATACTTTTATTTATTACTTTAATAAACGTTTTTACTTATACAATAATAAAAAATTCCGTCTTTCGCGCCTTTATTTATCCTGAAAATACAAAGCGCAATTTAGCGAA
>CAYOJT010000279.1:0-3870 GCA_964404365.1 uncultured Bacteriovoracaceae bacterium | reverse complement strand
AACGCTTGCGATGATGGGAGACACCCAGGTTCCTGTCGCCGCAATTCGTCGCCAGATCGCGGCTGCGATTCATCTTGTCGTTCAGATCAAGCGCATGAACGACGGCACACGAAAAGTTACGAATATCTCGGAAGTCATTCCGGACGTTGACCAAAACGGAAAATACGTCATTCAGGACATTTATCGATTCATTCAGCGTGGTATGTCGCCCGATGGAAAAATCATCGGAGAAATGATTCCCACCGGATACATCCCTTCGTTTTATGAAGAAATTGTAGTGAACCGGCTCCCGTTCCCAAAAGAGAAGTTCACTCCGCCCGAGTGGTTTATCCGGATGGAGAATGGACAGGCAGCCTAAGCGAGAGAAAGAACGACACGTCCCATGACTCCGTCCCATCCCCACTATGACTTAATCGTGATCGGTTCAGGTCCTGGAGGCCAGCGTGCGGCTCTTCAGGGCGCAAAGGCCGGAAAGCGTGTTGCGATCATCGAGTATTACGAAGTGGGTGGGGGATGTGTGCACTTCGGAACGCTTCCCTCGAAGTCCTTCCGAGAATCGATCTACCGCTATAGCTTGGGATCGCGCGGGGTTTTGGCTCAGGACAGCGACGACGCGAAGAGAAAAGTTGAAGCGAAACCGAAGTTTGAGGTTCCCGAGATGTCGCGCCTCTTGAGGCGGAAAGATCGTGTTGTCGAGGATGAAACCGAAGTCATTTCGCATCAATTGAAACGAAACGGAGTCGAGCTCTTTCGGGGTAAGGCGAGTTTCCTCAGTAAAAATGAAGTCGAAGTCGTCGCGGGAAAGAATCGAAAGGTACTCCGAGGTGATATCATCATTATCGCAGTAGGCGCGAGTCCAATCGCGCCGAATCATATCGATGTCGATGGTCGCTATGTCCTCGATTCTAACTCTATTTTAACCCTGAAGCGTGTTCCGAAATCGATGGTGGTTTTGGGCGGCGGGATCATTGGGTGCGAATACGCATCGATGTTCGCTATGGCTGGCACGAAGGTGACCCTGGTCGATAAGCGGCACGAAATTTTGGCTTCTGTGGATCGTGAAATTGTCCGAGCACTGATGGATCGATTCGAATACCAGGGTATGGAGATTATTCTTTCGACCGAGGCTGAAAAAGTCGTTCGATCAAAATCCGGAGATAACTCGCAAGCTACCGTCCATTTAACGAATGGCCGTAAAGTGAAAGCAGATGTTGTTCTCGTTGCGCTCGGTCGTCGTGGAAATACGGATGAGCTCGGACTCGAAAAAATTGGGATTGAGGTCGATCCGCGCGGCCAATTGAAAGTCGATGCCCACTTTCGAACCAGCACTTCGAATATTTATGCGGTGGGGGACGTCATTGGAGCTCCCGCTCTTGCATCGACTTCGATGGAGCAGGGGCGAATTGCGGTTTGTCATGCTTTCGGAATCTCAATGAAGACTGACACGAACGCGGTCAAGCTCGATTACCAGATGCCGGCTCTCTACCCGTACGGGATCTATACGATCCCAGAAATTTCGATGATCGGTCGCACGGAAGAAGAACTCGTCGCTCAGAAAATCGATTATGTGGTCGGGAAGTCCCATTACAAAGAGCTCGCGCGCGGTCAGATCGTGGGCGATCGATGGGGTATTCTGAAGCTGGTCGTGGATCGTAAGACTTTGAAAATTCTCGGAGTCCACATCTGTGGCGACAACGCTGCAGATCTGATCCACATCGGTCAGGCCGTAATGGCATTTGGCGGAGACGTCACTTACTTCATTAATTCAGTTTTCAATTATCCTACCCTCGCTGAGGCATATAAGACCGCGGCGTTCCAAGCGGTAAACGCGATATCTTCCAAAACGTCTAAAAAGAGTGCGTAGCCCTCCAGTCTCAGGCGGCGATTCAAAAATGTTCCAATATTCGTCGCTGGAACAGGAGTGCTTGGGCAAATTTTTCCCAGTCGTTAGCCTGAACGCTTCACAAATCGCGTGAAAGTCCTTTTATTGCAGTTTGAGTGGAGCGGGTCAGATTCTCATAACTCTTAACGCGCCTAACTCAGGAAAATCATTCCTGTTTAGCGGACCGACCTCTCACCCGAAACGTTCAGTGAACACAATAATTACCCACCGAACGAGACCAATGACGGTTTCGTCTGAGTTACCCGACAGGGAGGTCATGTGAAAAAAAATCTGAGTCTCGTTTCCGTTCTCTCGCTCCTCACCATCGCTGAAGTACAAGCGGCTCAATGTTACCGATTCATTACTGAAGAAACCCCAGAAAATCTTCCGATCTTGACCGATACGGATCGCGCTGAAGCCTCCCAGGAGCACACCTGGTGTTATGAGTTTTCGCGTAAGAACGGGAAAAATTTTGTTTATGCATATTCCGCTGCTGACGGAAAAGTGGATCCGGCGCTCTCTGCGCTAACGGAATTCGATAAGAAAGGTGAAATCGTCTCGGTTGCCCACGGTTCCTTCTTTCGAGGTGATACGAATTTTTCGCGATCGACTTTGAAAGGTTTTAATCCGCTTTCTCGTCCACTCGATCCGATTTCGGCTGCGATGAAAGGTGAGGCAGTAGCTGTGACTCTTGACGCCGAGGCGGAAGCATCCCGTTCGGAAACGTTATCTCAACTTGAAGCTCAGTTCGAGGCTCCGCAGGCGCTCAGTAAAATTCAAGTCGGTACGATGGAGAAGACCGTTCCGAGCGAACGTTATCCCTATTCCGCCTACTGGTGGCCCCATGCTGGACTTCCACTGGTCGGAATTCTCACAAAGTACGACACCATTGTGAAGAAGTGGACTGGAACCGATCCGAAATCGCGAGAATGGGAAGCGACCAATCACTCCCTTCAGCATGTACCTTGGGGTGGTCACTGTAATGGATGGGCTGCAAGTTCAGTTCTCTATAAAGAGGTTTCTGGCGTTCGTACCGAGCCACAAACGGGCGTGTCCCTCACTACGAGTGATTTTAACGGGATTTTAGCGGAAGCGAGCTTCTGCGTGGACTGGGCATTTTTCGGGAAGCGAAATAATGGCGCTCCAGGTGATGACCCACGCGATATTCCAGCCGATCGATTCCACGAAGTCATGCTTTATTATATCGGGACTCTCGGTAAGCCTGTTGCGATGGATTATGAACCGGATGCAAGCGTCGATAATAACGTAGCGACCGGATTTAAGTTCGTCGTCACGAAAAATTCGACAGCACCGAATACCTACGATGTGGCTGCAACTCTCCAAATGCACCATTACAACTACGGTATTGATGAAATCGCAAACGACGTCGCTCCGATGTATTCGCGTAGCTACAATTATCAGCTCACGACGGATGCAAGCGGGAACATCATAGGCGGTACATGGACCGGTTACGACAACCCGGATTTCTTGTGGGTTCCCCTGGCTCAGAAGAACTGCGGACGCGAAAATCCGCGCATTGATCCGGCACAAGTTCAGAAAATGATGAATTTAACTGCAACAAGTTCGAGTCAGATCAGTTCTCTGACTCAATCGAGTGGATCTCGGTGATCGGGGCGCGGCACAAAGGACGTGCGGCACTCCATCGATCGAGAACTGTTTGGAAGTAAGAAGTAGAACTATCAACGTGAGTCATAAAAATCCAAGGAGGATCAATTCATGACGAATCATAAAATGAAAGTCGCAGTGATCGCTGCACTCGCTACAGCAATGAGCGCGTCGGCCGGTAACGTGACGATGAAGTGTACAACCTTCAACCTGAAGAAGCACCACACGGGCTCGAAATGGCTCTACGTGAATGAAAACGGAAAAGAGTGGAGCTGTAAGGCTGTGAAGCACGTGGGTGAAGACCCAGGACAAGATCCAGGACAAGATCCAGGACAAGATCCAGGACAAGATCCAGGACAAGA
>CAYOJT010000278.1:0-3905 GCA_964404365.1 uncultured Bacteriovoracaceae bacterium | reverse complement strand
TGAGAGATGGAAATCTCCAACCTAGCGGCGTATCGCCCAAAAACTGCATGGAGAGTCCCATCAGCATTCGACCCAGCGGGGGATGTTCACGGTTCGGGTCCCCAAGCGCATGAACCCAGCGGCGGATTGCATCGATGTAATGCGCTTCGTCAAAATAGAGGGTCTGAAGATTGGAGAGATTCCAATAAAAGACCCCAAAACTCAGAGCAAAGAGCGCGAAAAGAGCGAAGAATCCAAGGGTGACTGGGGGCTTCTCTTCCATCATGGAGTCCTGAGAGTAGGGGATGAAGGGACATAGCGCAAGCTCGTGACAACATTCATAGATTTCGCTAAGTCTAAGACCCTATGAACACGACGACTGCTCAGAACGAAGGAAAGCTCATGACTACGGATTCGAAAAACGCCGAAAACGCGAACGCTGCTAACGAGGCTCTGGGACGTAACGAACCTTGCCCTTGTGGAAGCGGGAAAAAATACAAGCGCTGTCATGGCGTCGGAGCGGCTCCTAAACTTTCTCAGCCGGCGGCTCCTACTGCTGAAGCGGGTATGAATCCAGCAGCCGCAATGATGGGCGGAATGGATCCCGCGTCGATGGATCCAGAGATGACGAAGAAAATGCAGGCGATGCTTCAACGTCTTCCGCGCGGACAGCTGATTAAACTCCAGAGCATCATGCAGCGAGCGATGGCTGGAAAAGATGTGTCGCGTGAGTCAGCTGAATTTGAACGACTCCTCCCACCCGAATTTACTCAAATGGCGCGTGCAATGCAGGCCCAGAACATGATCGCAAACGGCATGGGTGGCGCTAACGGAAAAATGGACGAGAGCGATGCAAAGCGAATCGTTGCAGAAGCGGTAGCTTCTGGAAAAATGTCCGCTGAACAAGCGAAAGAGCTTCTCGGCGGAGAAGATCCAGCCAAGGTGCTTGAAGAATCTAAAAAAGGTAAAGGCATCGGCGGGTTCTTTAAGAAACTCACCGGGAAGTGAGTTCTCTTCCGCTCAAGCGATAATTAATTAATTCTTCGAAACTTGCCCCCGCGAGATCCGAAGAAGTCCGCGAGACTTCTTGGTCGAGGAGTCGACGGCGTTTAATCCCTTCATCAATGTTTCGCTCGATACCCAGTAAGGCTGGTACCATTCGCGATCCACGTCGAGCACAAGTACACGATCCTTTTCGGCATCGAACGCGCCGATCGGGGAGATGTGCCCAACCCCCTCTGGGTCGCCGGTAAGTTCGGCTTGGAGAAAGTTTGCGATGATGAAGTCATCGGGATTCTTCTCGTTATCGGTCAGAATCTTTTTTAATTTTTCATGTTCCGCTTTCGCATCTTTTCCGTCGAAACGAACCACTTCAAGTGAGTAGGGGGCGTCGCTCCTCATAAATAAAAAACCGAGATTCTTTTTCAAGTCATCCAGCGCCTGTCCTTTTCCCTTAGGACCAACCGCCACGCCCAGGGCAGGCGACTGCTTAAAGAGATCTTCTGCCGTCATGTTTTTTTGGTCGGCTGCTTTTGGGGGATTGAGCGCATTCAGGACGGCGAGCACGGATGCGGTAGAGCATGCTTTCGGGTTGTGTTGAGGCACGTAAAAAGAATTCAGCTTCCAGAAGTCGGTTTGTTTCGTGGAGGCGAAATAGCTGTGGTCTTCATTGAGCGGAATAGTCGTTGAGACGTACTTGGGTTTCGCCAACCCGGTTGCTCCGAATGCGTTCAAGGAAAGAAAAGCCAAACAGACTAGGGAAGTGTACTTTTTCATGCGTGGAGCTCCTGAATTTTTTGATGTCTCCCTAGTGTCAGGTAGAATGGGGTAATGTTCAATAACCCTGCCCTAATCGTCATCGTGTTTTCTTTCGTGGTAGGGGTGATCGCGCGACTCATGAAGCGCCTTCCGGAAAACGCGCATTTGGCGTTTAATGGGTTTGTCATTTACCTTGCCCTGCCCGCGCTCATTTTGACTCAAGTTCCGAACTTCTTCCGCGATCATGAACTTTCAATTCGATACATTCTGCCCGCATTCATGCCTTGGATTGGATTTCCGTTGGCTTATGTTTTTTGTAGGGCAGCAAGTCGCATTTTCAAATTAACTCGTGAATCCCGGATCGTCATGACGATGGCGCTCGGACTAGGGAACACGTCATTTGTTGGATTTCCGCTCCTAGAATCTCTCATTGGTCCTGATGCGATTCCTTATGGAGTCTTGATCGATCAGTTGGGGACGTTCCTCGTATTCGCGACCCTGGGTCTGAGCTTCATTACGTGGCATCGTGAGCATCCGCCGGATCATCCTGAAGGCTTGGTTCAACATCGACGCTCGAAGGACCTGAAAATGCTGATGAAACGGATGTTCAGTTTCCCACCATTTCTTGCGCTTTTAGCCTCGTTTGTCCTCATACGTTATCCGTTCCCTGAGACGTTGCAGCCCGCTATTGAACGCATTGGACAATGCCTGGTTCCTGTAGCCCTGATGAGCGTCGGGCTGCAGAAGCGATTTGAGATCGCGGCTTATAAGCGCTGGTGGAAAGAGCTCGTGATCGGGCTGTCATTAAAGCTTGTGGTGTGGCCGATCATTTTTGGGGTGGCATACTACTTCGTATTAGATCGCTACTCGATGGAATACCGGACGGTCGTATTAGAGAGCGCAATGGCGCCGATGATTACTTCGATGCTCCTCACGATGGAGGCTGGGTTCGCGCCTGAGTTGGCGGGATTATTTCTCACCGTAGGGATCCCATTGTCATTTCTGACTACCTGGATCTGTCATCTGATGTTGCCGCATCCGAGTTAATGATATGCGTGGGTGGCCTGCGTATGCTCGTTTTAAATCAAGAAAATGTCTGATAATGTATATTATGTAAACTCAATACCGCATTAAAATGAAGCCTAAATCTAGGCACTTTTAACTGAATTGCGGATTTGAACCCCATCCTAGGGATCGTTTAAGGGCTCGACCTCTGGGTTCCGTCGTGCTGATATAACTCCTATGAAAAAACTCACACTCGCTTTAATGATTTCTGTTTTTGCAATCGCGGCTCATGCCGATGAACATTCTCATACGACGGCTCCGGCTGCCGCAGGTGGCGCCATGAAGACTGACTTCGCAGGTGCTCCCGTGAAACAAGGTCCTTCGGTTCCAAACGGCGCTAAGGTCTTCTTTAAGAATTTGGCTGAAGGCCAAACGATCCCAACCAAATACCTAGTTAAGTTTGGAGTTCGTAAAATGAAGGTTCATCCGGCTGGCGAGCTTCAGGAAGGAACCGGTCATTATCACATCGTCATTAATATGGGTCCGATCGCTGCCGGCGTTGTTGTTCCAGCGGATGAAAATCACATCCATTTTGGGAAGGGCCAGACTGAGTACGAATTGAACCTGAAGCCCGGTCAGTACAAACTGACGCTTCAATTCGCAGACGGCGCGCACATGTCATACGGACCTGAGCTTGCTGAAACCGTTTCAGTCACCGTCAAATAACTGTTCTTTTAATTATGTAAACTGAGGAAGCGGCAGACTCTGATCGAGTCGCCGCTTTCGTTTTCCTACTGATGAGCGGATGCCTTCGAAGCGACGCTCCGCTTTGGAGTGCCATGAGGCGGCGAAACCTTCGCAGAATTCAACGAATGACCGGTTTTCACCCAGTCCTTTAAATACTGATCCAGGACCGGATCCATGACTTCCAGGATTTGATCAAACTCTATGACTTCTGCCGGAGATAAGGACTGCGGCGGACGATTTGCAAATCGAGCCTTCACTCGTCTGCTCACCTCTTCGTTGAATGCCACTGTCTTTAGAGTGTCTTTTTCGTTCTTTTTCTCGCGATTCTTATTGCCGCGCTTTTTCTCAAGATTTTCATCTGGCTTATTTTCATCCGGCTTTTTCTTCTCTTCATTATTTTCAACGGCAGGCGTCGG
>CAYOJT010000277.1:0-3915 GCA_964404365.1 uncultured Bacteriovoracaceae bacterium | reverse complement strand
GCAGACGACGTGAGCGCAGCTACTTTAATGGATTCGAGTGCTCAGGGTAAGAAGGAACACTTCGCGCTCCAGTCTGCAGCTCCAAGCGAAGCTGTTGTTCAAAGCACGTCTGAACTTCTCACTTTAAAGAAAAAGGATGAAATGGCTTCCCCTTCAGTCCTTCGAAACTCGATGCGTTCCTTCCTCAACGCCTGGGACGACCAGCGCACAAAAACTTGGAGCGTCACCTACTTCAAGGAGTTGGAAGAAATTTCAAAAACCTCGGACGACACCTATGCTTCGAGCTTTGGTGAACGACTGTACCCAGGTCTTTGTAACGAAGAGAGCGTAAAGGCTGGAAAATCATGGCTCATGGATCACCCGCGAGTAACGACCTCCGTATTAAAGGGATACAAAAAGGCCGTTTACTTTGATGAATGGTGTTCAAGTCTTCGCGCCGCCAAAGGCCAGCCGCCCTACAACGGTTATCGCTGAGAGAAAACCTCTCAACCGCTTAGGGTTGATAGAGCCAGCTGATGCGAGGTGAATAAGTGCCGTCCGCGTCGCCACGAACGCCGATTTCACCACCATTTGAAATCAGAATTAAACCGTAGTTCAGGCTTCGAGCCTTAACATAATCGATCACCCATTGAGTGACGTCATATCGGATGGTGTTTACTGCGTTCTGAGTTTTCAGTTCGCCTCTCACACAACCCGAAGCATCGAAATCTCCGCCATCTCGTGACCAGTTTCCACCGGGCATCGGATACGCGTTATACCAGGTCGCGAGCCTCATCCAGGTTTTCGTAATCGGACAGACCTCAAGGGTTGCTAGAGCCGCCTGCGGATTTTCGCCATTTTGTAGGGACACATCCACAAACACTCGGCGACCTTCGGCGAGGGAAATTTCCGCAACTTTTTTAGTGAGGTCCTCAAACCGAAGTAGGAGTCTCTCCGTTCCCGACACCCGATATTCCGTCCGACCGAACGTTCGAGGATCCGAGCCTTCGCGAATGCTGGAGGTGATCCATTTTGTTCCATTCAGCGAATACGTTTGGGGCTCGGGTGGTCGCGAAGACGAACCCTGCTCACTGATTTCACAACTCGTGTTTGCGCAGAGCCCGAGCGCCAGGACTGCAGCTAGACAGTTTTTGATTTTGATCATTTCGAGTTTCATAGGTTTATTCTTTCTCGATCCCTTTAAAAGAAAATACTGAATGTACCCGACACGTTTCCTTGTGCCACGCCCGGTCCCATCAGATCCCCCATCATCCCGAAGTCTGCATCTTTCGTTGAGTTGATCATAAAACGTCCCGTAAGCCCTGCCGACATGTTGTTTCCAAGGGCAATTGAGAACTCCGGACCACCTGAAACGACGCGATAACGTCCGATGTCGTTATCGAAAGCTCCTCCAGAAATGCGATAGTGATCTCCCAAATTCATCTCGGCGAATGCGCCTAAGCGGAAGGGTCCAATGTTCACAGAAGGGTGAATACTAGCGGTGATGACCGAGCCGTAGTCATACGTGTAGTCCACACCACCGATGCTTTGTTTGGATTCCCCCTCGAACATGTAGCCTAAGTAATTTTCGATCGAAAAAAACTTCAAATCCTTCTTCATGGAAAAACCGACAGAAGCGGTGTCGCGACCGAATTGAGAGTTTTTGAGCTCCGAATTTGAAAGAGTGTTAAGCGACATCACTCCCCACATTCCGACATCATATCCACGGGAAGACCAGATTCGGGTACGCCCGGAGAGCGATAATGGACCCATGAGACTCTCGTTCGGTCGTTGAATGAATGAAGCTTCAATTCCAATCCCGATCGGACCTTCGTCGGTACCGAATGGATACAAATCCGAGCGCAGCACGTGCATCGCATCGATCTGAAACGCGCTTACTTCCTTCGGAGACTTATATTTCCGATAAGAGTAGCTGAATTCGGAGGGGTTTTTTACGCGCGCATTGTCCGGAATCGGATATCGATTGACGGCGCTCACGTTACTTCCAGTTAAAAGGTTCGAGCTTGCTACAGCGTTTTGAGGGAGTCGGTCTCGTTCCGGAATCTGTTTTATTGCAGCACGATTCACACTATCAAAGCTCGCGCCTGGCGAGGTGATGGCGAGAGTGAGTGCGGCGACCACTGCCTCATCCTCCCGAACCGACGGAGGGAGCGCACGGTGGAGCCCCTCGTGAACGTGGAGGGCTACGAGCTGGTCTTGATCGAGCTTTTCGGCAACCGGAAAAAACCTCGTAGCGGCGTGAGGCTCAGCAAAAGTTCGCGCATAAACGCGCCCCTTCATGTCCGCATGGAATGCACCCGCGTCGGCCGTTTCGACTGCGTTCACATCCTTCTTCGTCAAAAAGAGCTTAGTGCTTTCGACTTCGGGTAAGAGCGTCCCTAGCCCCGCGACTCCAGAGATATTCAGAGACTGAAGCAGCTTCATCGCCTCTTTCTTTGCGTCGACAATGGAGCCTTTCGTGATTTCGTTAAAACCCTCTAAATCACTTCCATCGTCCCCGTTTCCCACCTTCGTGGGTGCGGAATGGACCGTATAGGGAAAGAGAGTAAGGGCAAGAGTAGCGACAAACATGACCTTCTTCATAGCGATTGAACCTCAGGTTTGGATAAGCGGAATAAAACGGTTTCAAAGTGATATACTTCAGTTTTTTTTCGGGGATCTTGCTTTGAGACTTTTTCAACACAACGATCCAGGAACGCGTGAATCTCCTTTTTCAGCTTAGGAAGCTCGGCTGGATCGATGGCGAAACTCACTCCAGAAATTTCGCGCTCATCCACACTCTGTTCATCCAGAGCGACTCGCGCTTTTTCTAAGATCTGGCGATGAAAATTACGGACAGCCTCAGACGGAATTCCATTCGGCGAAAGGACATAATCCGGCGTCACCTGTAAAAGTTCGCGACCATCCTGACGTATGCGCTCGATGAGACCGACGCGCTCCAGACGCTCGAGTGCGATCCGAGATTCATTTTCAGAAATCCCGAGGCGGCGTGCGATCCGCTTGGGCTCAAATGAAAAGCCGCGCGTATCCGCTAAATTGAGAATCGAAAAACAGTACCAATCCGAAACTAAATGGAAAAGATCCGCGGTGAGCTGACGCGCTTTCAGCTGGTCCGCCGAATCACCCACTCCCGCGGCTTCCTGCGACTCCGCCGTACGAACGAGCGTAAGCAGAGTCTGAATTTCGAGAGGGTTTAAGCCGAGCGCCTTTGAGATCTTCACCGCTGTCTTCGCAGTGAGCCTTCGGCGACCACGCAGAATTTCGGACAGTTCACCCGGTGAGAGTTTAAGCGCATGAGCGAACGCGCGAAGCGAGTAACGTGGATTTCTTTGCGTGCGGTTCTTCAGCTCCGTCGCCAAGAATTCCACTGGGGTTGTTGAATTTTCTAAACTCATGAGGCTGTTTTCACATGGCCCCCTCAAAGCGGGGAGGAGATTTGGAACGATCTGTTCCAATTTTAGGAACAGGAGGAGCGATCCACCGCGACTCCTTGAAATGACAGACTTTTCGATTGTGTTAAAAATGAAACACGAAAATATGCGATGCGTTAGGTTTTGAGTTTTAGGAAAACGGGGCAATGGTCCGAGCCCCGAATATGAGGATGAATGCTCGACTCCTTCACGCGATCCAGGAATTCGTCATTCACGCAGTGGTAATCCAAACGCCAACCGATGTTCTTCTCTCGCACCCCGGGTCGGTAACTCCACCACGTGTAGTGATGCTCGCCCTTTTCAAAATGGCGAAAGGTGTCCTTGAATCCAGAGCTCAGGAACTTCGACATCCAAGCGCGCTCTTCCGGGAGGTAGCCAGCATTGTTTTCATTTTGCTTCGGGTTTCGAAGGTCGATCGCCTGATGCGCGATATTGTAGTCTCCACAGAGAATCACGTTTTTTCCCTGCCGAACGATGCCTTTCA
>CAYOJT010000276.1:1869-3935 GCA_964404365.1 uncultured Bacteriovoracaceae bacterium | reverse complement strand
ATAGCTCAGGTCTCGGGAGCGACACCGGAATCAATTCGTTTGGAGCGACATTTGAATACCTTGGGCCCCCAGGGATGGATTCATTCGAGCGGATTCCATCATGGGGAGTTGGTTTTGAGCATTTCACGCTCGGTTCCTCCCATGGACTTCATCAAGTGTTCGCTGGCGGCACACTCAACCTGAATGAAAGCGTTACAAATCGATTCGATTTCAAGCTTCAGGACATCGTGACTTTTGGCGGAAATATCCGAACCTTCTCGAACGAGACCGACACGTTTCGGGGCGACTCAAATGCAGTCGCCGCATCCCTTCGGTACCTTTCGAATCCTTTCGGGAGGCTCGGATATCAGTTAGCTCTCACAGGTGGATATAAAAATTACTTTTCTGTTTCGAAAGCAAACACCTACGGTGCCGCCTTCACGGGCGTAAAACGCTTAGGTAAGGGATTTGATATCGGATTTCAGTATCAAGGTCAGTGGCGCGAGGAACTGCTTGCATCCGTTCAGTCCAGTGGGAAGAAATTTGAGCAGACCGCGGAAGTTGGATTTGTTTTTAGCTTTGAAAGCACCATCAACCCCCATCTGACTCCCCGTCGAACACTCTTGAATCAAGAACACCATTTCGTCCCAAATTAACTAAAGAACATAAAGGAAAAAATATGTTGAATCACAAAATCAGTGTCATGAGCTTCGCTCTTCTTATCCTCTCCGCATCGTCCGTATTGGGAGCCTCTACCCAAAGCATGCCGAGCTTGAAAACCATTCAACCAAAAAAGGTGTTCTCCGTCTCTTCTCGCGAAGAAGGCGAAGAGCTACAGGCGAATCGCGGATTTGGGGACCAAGAGGGCGAAGTCCGGATGATGAATCTCATGATGGTGGAAGGATCAGGTTACGAAGGGATGGATATGAGCCATCCAAAAGTTTTAGCTGAGAATTCGAAGTCCTCGCACGGACATATGCACGCGGGAAGCACACCGCCAGCAGCCGCTGCATCCGCGGAGTCCGCGTCAACCTACGAATTCAACGCCCAAATAGATCCCGCATCTCCGCGGGTCGGAGCAAATACCCTCACGCTTAAAGTCACGAAGGCGGGAAAACCCGCTCCAAAGCTTAAGCTGAAGGCTCAGGTCTACATGACTAATATGGATATGGGCACAGAAGAACCAAAGGTGAAGGAAGTGAAGCCCGGCGAATACCAAGTGAAAGTACGGTTTTCGATGGCAGGACCCTGGGCTGTAAAAATCATCGCGCCCTCGACAGAAAAAATCTTAGAATTTCAGGCTGAAAAATGAGTATGACTGAAAAGGATCTCGTTTGTGGGATGGATGTCGTTCCATCGGATTCCGAAACCTACACCCTCGATGGTAAAGTTTACTATTTTTGTTGTGACGGGTGCTTAAACGCATTCAAAAAAAACCCAAGAAAATACACACACCCGGTTAAGAAAGCTCCGCCGACTTCGGCAGAGTTGAACGCGATTTACACTTGCCCCATGCATCCCGAAGTTCAAAACCGCGGGCCTGGGTCCTGCCCGAAATGTGGAATGGCGCTTGAGCCTCTCCTCGTGAGCGCAGAGGAAACGCCAGATCATGAGCTCATCGATATGACGAAGCGGTTTTGGTGGTCTTCTCTCTTTACTGCTCCACTTTTAGTTCTCACGATGGGCGAGATGCTTCCGGGACACCCGTTCATGGGGCTCACGATGTCGCCCTCGTTCAACTGGCTTCAACTCGCGCTGGCCAGTCCCCCAGTACTTTGGGCGGGAGTTCCGCTTTTTAAACGCGGCTGGGAATCGATCGAGAATCGCAGTTTAAACATGTTTACTCTCATCGCTTTAGGCACGGGAGTTTCTTATCTTTTTAGTGTCTTCGCCACATTTTTTCCATCGCACTTCCCAGAATCTTTCCGGGCTCACAACAGACAGATCGGCGTTTATTTCGAAGCCTCAGCCGTGATCACTACCCTGGTCCTGTTAGGTCAAGTTCTAGAACTCAAGGCGCGCGGCCAAACCAGCGCTGCGATTCGCGCACTACTGAGGCTCACCCCGAAAACCGCTCGCCGCATTTC
>CAYOJT010000276.1:0-1769 GCA_964404365.1 uncultured Bacteriovoracaceae bacterium | reverse complement strand
GCGCTGCGATTCGCGCACTACTGAGGCTCACCCCGAAAACCGCTCGCCGCATTTCGAAATCGGGCGAGGAAGAAGATATTCCGCTTGAGGAGATTCGAGTGGGTGATCAGCTCCGCATACGCCCCGGCGAAAAGGTCCCAGTCGATGGGAAAGTGATTTCAGGTCACAGCGCGGTTGATGAGTCGATGATCACAGGTGAATCCATGCCGGTTGAAAAGAACGTATCCGACACCGTTTCTGCCGGAACTCTGAACGGAAATACGGGAACACTCGTCGTCGAAGCGATCCGCGTGGGTCCGGACACCCTCCTCTCCCAGATCGTCCAGATGGTCGTGGAGGCTCAGCGCTCGCGCGCTCCGATCCAACGCATGGCAGACATCGTCTCGGGATATTTCGTTCCAATCGTGGTTTTAGTTTCCGTGATCACATTCATTGTTTGGGCACTCGTCGGTCCTGAGCCAAGGCTTGCCTACGCGCTCGTGAACGCCGTCGCTGTTCTCATCATCGCCTGCCCCTGCGCGCTCGGGCTTGCGACACCTATGTCGATTATGGTCGGTACGGGCGTGGGCGCCCAAAACGGAGTTCTCATTAAGAACGCCGAAGCGCTTGAGATTTTTGAAAAGGTCGACACGCTTGCGCTTGATAAGACAGGGACACTCACGGAAGGAAAGCCTCGTGTCGTACGAGTGAAGACCCTAAACTCGACTTTTTCCGAAACTGCGATTTTAGGGATCGCCGCGGCTTTAGAAAGAGGAAGTGAACATCCGCTTGCAGCTGCCGTTATTACTGCAGCAAAAGAAAAAGGTTCGATCCTTACGGATCCCGTTACAGATTTTAAAGCCGTAACAGGAAAAGGCCTAACCGCGCGAGTGGGAGCTAACCGATTTGCGCTCGGGAATTTAAAACTCATGAGTGATCTTAAAATTCCGACTGCGGGTTTTGAGTCCGAGTGTCGCTCACTCTTAAATGACGGTCAGACCGTGATCTTTCTTGCGATGAATGAAAATCCGATGGGAATGATTGGGATCACTGATCCGATCAAGGATTCGAGCTTCGAAGCGATCCGCCTTTTGAAGGCCGAGGGACTGTCGATCGTGATGGTGACCGGCGATCATCGCAGTACGGCAGCGGTCGTTGCGGAAAAACTTGGAATCACTGAAGTGCGCGCGGAAGTACTTCCGGATCAAAAAAATGCGGTTATTCGTGAACTTCAGGCCTCGGGGCGCGTGGTTGCGATGGCCGGAGACGGAGTGAACGATGCTCCGGCTCTTGCACAAGCGCATGTGGGAGTTGCGATGGGATCAGGTACTGACGTCGCGATGAAGAGTGCGGGCATTACGCTCGTGCGGGGCGATCTTCGCGGAATCGTGAAGGCGAGACGACTCAGTCAATCGACGATGCGGAACATTCGGCAGAACTTGTTTTTTGCGCTGGTTTACAACTTTCTGGGCGTGCCGCTTGCGGCCGGCGTCCTCTACCCGTTCTTCGGTTTACTCCTGAGCCCTATGATCGCGAGCGCCGCCATGAGCCTGAGTTCCGTCTCGGTAATCGGGAATGCGCTTCGGCTAAGGCATCTGAAGCTCTAAGAGCACAGGTTCCATTGAGTCGCATTCGGGGCAAAAGGATTTCATTTCTGGAAGAGAGACACGTAAAACGGTGGCGAGCAGGGATTCTTCGACCACTCTTAATACGCCTTAACGCCGCCCCATAGAGCTGTTCCGAAAAGCATACTGCCCGTGCCGGACTGGTGAGCGCCGACATCCGGAGAA
>CAYOJT010000275.1:0-3979 GCA_964404365.1 uncultured Bacteriovoracaceae bacterium | reverse complement strand
ATGAAACCCTCTATTCCTGGGTTCAGAAACACGGGATGCAGGTCGTCGGGACCTGTGAGGCACATTACCTAAAGCCAGAGGACGCCGAAGCACATGAAATCCTTCAGTGCATTGAAAACGGACGGAACTTAGATCTTGATCGTCCGAAGTCTTTGGTTCCTGCCGAATTCTATCTAAAGCCCGCAGATCTTATGATCGAGCGATTTTCACGGTACGCAGGTGCGGCCGAAAACACGCTTAAGATCGCAGATAAATGCGACGTCGTTTTTAAATTTAAAGACGAGCAGGGAAGACCGATTTACCACCTCCCGAACTTTCGCCCAGAAGGGGTACCCAAGGATCAGCCTTTTGATCACGTTCAGTTTTTCAAAGAAGAATCTCGTCGCGGTTTAGAATATCGCTTCACGACGAACGCGTTTAAAAAGCTCCGCGAGGCACCCAACTGGGAAGATACGAAGAAACAGTATCACGAGCGGTTAGAGAGCGAACTCGAGATGATCGCGAAGACCGGATTTTCCGGTTACTTCCTCATCGTTTCGGACTTCATCAAATGGGCAAAATCACACCAGATTCCTGTTGGACCTGGACGGGGATCAGGAGCGGGTTCGCTAGTCGCGTATTCTCTTCTCATCACAGACATCGACCCAATCAAATTTAAACTCCTCTTCGAGCGTTTCAATAACCCTGAACGTATCTCGATGCCGGATTTCGACGTCGACTTCTGTCAGGATCGACGAGGCGAAGTGATCGAGTACGTCGAGAAGAAGTACGGGAAAGAAAACGTCGCTCAGATCATTACCTACGGTAAGCTCCAAGCTCGCGCTGTCATTAAGGACGTTGGCCGAGTTCTCGGGATGAGCTTCGCGGAGATGGACGAGATTAATAAACTCCTGCCGGATGATCTTGGGATCACGATTGATCAGGCGATCGAAAAAGAACCGCGCATGCGTGAACGCATGGAGCAGGATTCGAAGGTGAACACGATCATTCGATACGCTCGCGCGCTTGAGGGGCTCTATCGAAACGCAGGTATTCACGCCGCAGGCGTGATCATCACGGAAGAACCCGTCGTGAATTATTGTGCGCTCTATGTGTCGAAGGATGGCGATGTCGTCACTCAATTCGATAAGGATGCGGCCGAAAAAATCGGTCTCGTAAAATACGACTTCCTGGGGCTTAAAACGCTGACCGTGATCGATAATGCGATCAAGCTCGTGAATGAACGCGAGAGTTTTAAGCTCGATGACATGAATTACGAAGATCCGGAAGTCTTCGCCCTCATTTCATCTGGAGATACGGACGGTATTTTCCAGGTTGAATCGAGCGGGATGAAAGACCTCTGTTCGCGAATGAAGCCGAACACCCTCGATGATCTGACCGCACTAGGCGCGCTCTATCGTCCAGGTCCGCTCGGTTCAGGAATGGTCGAAGTCTTCGTGGACCGAAAACACGGTCGTGAAAAGATCGAATACCTGGTTCCCGAACTCGAATCGATCTTGAAAGAAACCTACGGCGTTATCGTTTACCAAGAACAAGTCATGCAGATCGCGCGAGAACTCGCCGGTTACTCTCTTGGACAAGCCGATCTTCTCCGCCGCGCGATGGGTAAGAAGAAAGCCGATGAGATGGCCAAACATAAGGCGATCTTCACGGAAGGTGCGACGAAGAAGGGACTCAAGAAGGAAGTTGCAGAATCGACGTTCGATTTGATGGCGAAATTCGCCGAATACGGATTCAACAAATCCCACTCGGCCGCTTACGGAGTTCTGACCTATCAGACGGCCTATTTGAAAAAGCATTATCCTGCTGAATTCATGGCAGCCCTCATGACGACTGAGGTGAATGATACCGATAAAATTACGAAATACATCGCGAACGCAAAGTCGAACCGCATCCCGGTATTACCGCCCGATGTGAACCATTCCCAAAAACATTTCTCGGTCGAACTCACCGAAGAAGGAAAGAAGGGCATTCGCTTTGGTCTGGAAGCGATTAAGGGTGTGGGCGGAATCGCTGTTGATCTGATTTTGGAAGCGAGAAAGACCGACGGCGAGTTTAAATCCGTTCTTGATTTCGCAAGACGGGTTTCGACTCGTAAAGTGAATAAGAAAGTTCTTGAAGCGCTCACTGTTTCGGGCGGTTTTGATGGGATCAGCGAAGTGAATCGTCCAAGTCTTCTCGCGTCTCTTGAGAAGCTTTTGGAATTTGCGTCCGATGAGCAGGAAGAAAAGGCGCTGGGACAAACCTCCCTTTTCGATTCCTTTTCGGCCGAAGACGTGAAGCTTGTGACCCCGATGGATGCGATTTTCAAAAAAGAGGAAGACTGGCCACGCTCCAAGCGCCTGATGATGGAAAAACAGATCGTTGGCTTCTATGTTTCGGGCCATCCGATGGATACCTGGCAGTCGATTTGTGAAGAGTGGTTGGGCTGGTCGATCGAGAAATTGAAAGACTTCGCTGGCGCGAAGGCTGCCGAACAAGCTGCTAAACCTGCCGCTCAAGCTTCTTTCGAAGGCGGACGTTACCAGCGTCCGAAGCGTCCAGAAGCTCGGATCGCGGGCCTCCTCGCTGAAACAAAAGAAATCATGACGAAGAAGGGGTCACGTATGGCGTTTGCCCGCGTGGAGGACCTGACTGGCTCGATGGAGCTCGTATTCTTTCCGGAAGCGTTCGAACGCTCTCAAGAGTTATTGAAACGCGCTTCGGTTGAAGCGGAACCTCTTCTTATTCACGGTGAGGTTGAGGGAAGTGCAGAGGGCGCGAAGATCCTCGTGAAGTCGATCGAGTGGTTGGAAGACGCTCATAAGAATCGCGTCCAGCAAGTCGTGCTGAAGATTCCGATGGACCGCACTTCGCCGGAGCAGCTTCGTGAGCTTAAGAAATCGATTATTCAGTTTCGCGGAAAATGTCCGATCAGAATTGAGTTTCAGGACGATAAGTTCAAGACCAAGCTTGAACTCCCAAAGAACGTCGGGCTTCAGACTACGCCTCAGATGGTGGAGAGCGTGAATAAGATCTTTGGATTTAACGTAGTTCATCTGGTTTGAGACCTGATGATATGAATTTCGATGCATAGTTTTGCGGAACAGGCTTCCTGCCTTTCGACTGCTTTCGCCATCCTGGCTGCAGTCAGTCCGAAAACTATGCATCGAAATTCATATCATCAGGACTAAGATCATTCTTTGGCGTGACTACTGTCAAAACGTTGGCGGCGGTTCTGTTGGCACCCACAAAACTTTCATAGCTGCCCGAATCTGCTACACTAAAAGCATGAGATTTCTCGCGCTTTCGGTGCCTTTTCTAGCTGCAGCCTCTATCGCATGGGGCGCTTACGATCCGCTCGTCCCACAGTTTCAAGCTGCGCTTGAGAAGGCGAAGCCGAATCTCGGAAAGCTCACCGATTCCCAAGAAGAAATTTACGAAAAGGAAGTGATGAGCGCGAGTGGACGGTTTATCAAGGACTATTCTGGCCCAAGTAATAAGCTCACACGCGTTGAAGTCGATATGGATGCGCTGAAGCGTTACCTGTCGCTTAAGGCCGAAGATATCGTGAAGCCGGACCAGAATCGGATTTTACTTTTGGTCGAAGCGAATAAGGATTGTACGCCCTGTGTGGGGGCGGTGCCCGGCGTACGAAAAGATTGGCAAGAAAGACTTGAACGCCGTGGATTCAAAGCGATCCCCGTGAATTTGGAAGAGTCTCAGCGGAATCCGACCGAGCTACTGACCGTTAAGAAGGCAAACGGCTGGATCAAACTCTCAATGGTGAGCATTGAAGATCCCGACCACCCGGGAGATCAGAAATACCGCGTCGGGGCGGAGGTCAGGATTCCAGGAACCCCTGTTTCTGATCTCACTCGAAAACAAGAAATTCTACCTAGCGATAGTATCGAAGTGAATTTGGTTCGAGTGGCGATCGAGACGCTTTCCGAGATGGGTTCTCGGGTCCAGAAGGCGCAGATGGCTTCACTGGAGGCCG
>CAYOJT010000274.1:0-3991 GCA_964404365.1 uncultured Bacteriovoracaceae bacterium | reverse complement strand
GAGTGTTTTTTCGGAAGAATGTCAGCCGGAGCAGCAAGCACAACTTTTTCAAACTGGGAGAATGGAATTTCCGTACCCCAGCGGTTAATGGAACCGATGAGAGCGGCGGACATGCGTTCGACCATCTCACTTGCGAACTCCGGATCATCCACACCAAGTGAAACGAAGGAGAGGAGTGGTCCACCCAGTCTAAGGCCAAGGTCCAAAATATTTTTGATGTCGTCACCATTGATGGCGGCGTCAGGTCCGCGGACGATCAGAGTTTTTGCTTCAGTTAAAAAACCACCCCAAGCCGCGACCTTCTCCGGATCAACTGGCTTCGAAGGATCATTATTCGGAGCGACTTCTGCAAGCCCACGAGCGAGTTTCACGAGCATTTCCTTCGAAATGGATTTCGTAGGATCCGGGGAAATCTGCTGATTCAGTTGTGCGCCGAAATCTTCAATTGCATTCGCAAGTGAGCGAAGTTGGTCAGTCGTTGGATTATTTTTACGGTTTCTCAGGTGAGGAAGGAGCTTCAGTCCTCCATCACGGACGAGGCCGATCAATGCACGAACGCGGTCAATTTGGTCTTTCGAAATGTGTTCGTAGTCTCCGCCTAAGAGGGTCGACTTCACATAGAAGAGACCTTCAACGAGCTCTGGTTTCACCGTATTCTTGGCGAAGATGAATTTTTGCATGAGCGCTTGGACATCTTCTCTGGTGTAACCATCCGGAGATCCTGCGCGGACAAATTTAGCGAAGGTATTGAGGGTATCGTCGACACAGTCCCAAGAACGGGTCCACTCCGCCTCTGAGGCAGCGCCATCCATGAAATCGTTCATCAGACCGCTTAAACGGTCCAAGCAGGCGTTTTCCTGCGCCAAAGAGCGTGAAGCTGCCTTCTTGCTTCCGAAAAGGCCACAACCCGACGTCAAACACATGAGTGTTGCTACGAGATTGTATAAGACAAAAAGACGCAGTTTTTTACACGACGAAATCACTCTCACGTGGAACTCTTCGGAGCTTCACGTGGTAAATTTCATAGGAAAAACATGACACTTGAGCGTGTTTGTCGGAGATCTCGTCAAGGAACTCGCGATGAGGAGCGGACTCGATTGTGGGCGGAATTAAGTCGAAAAAATGCGCCAAAAAACCGTTTCGTCGATTCTTTGGCGCAAAATATTTTTTGAACGAGAGACGTTTTTTTTGAAAATCGTCACCGGGGAGGCGAAATTTTCGAAAGATTATTTCTTCAAAACAGAAGGGTGAGGCCCTTCTTTTCGGAGCCAGCTGATCACGGGTTTTAGAATCGGCCACTCGCTATCTGGGTCCACCCAAGATTTCGGCACCGACGCCAATTTATCTTCGTCGACTTCGCCGTGAGGACCCGCAAGCATCACTCGGCCCAGGCCATAGTTAAATGTGATCATCGCGGGTTTGTCGAAACCTGGGAAGGTTGCGAGTTCTTGGATATTTTTCTTAGCCGCTTCTTCTTCTGTGTACAGCAGTGCAGGTCCGCCCAAGAGAAGAACCTTAAAGCCAGGTTTCAGATCTTTCAGGTGATAGGAGATATCAATCGTTCCACTTTGGAACGGCGAAGTTCCGAGAGAAGTACCGTCGTAGGCAGTTCCTTCGAGGAGTCCAATTCCGTACGGGATATCATTTCGATCCGCGTCTTTTCTCCGGGAAGTCGCGAAGAAGGCCCCAGCGCAGGTTCCGAAGTATCCGCCACCTTGATTCACGAAATCGCGAATCGCCTGTGCTCCGGTTTCCTCAAGATCATCTAAGTAGATCCAGCTCTTTCCACCGGGCATGACCAGCATGTCGAATTTTTTCGGATCGAGTTTTCCTGCTTTGATGTCGCGAGCGCTGAGCGACGAGTAGGAAATATTCATTTCTTCGAGCATGAGTTTCGTATGTTCTACACCGAGAGCCCAAACGCCGCCGCCCTTATAGATGGCGACCTTCTTTCCAGGTTCTTTCTTCCCGCGCGTGTAAATCGCAGTGAACGAATCAGGGCGACGCAGCCCGGAGTCTTTTAACCAGCTTGGAACCTTTCCTTCAGGCGAGTTTTTGAACTCGTCGAATCGACCTGCATATACAGGGAGGGAGAGCACCATGGATAGGAACAGTAGGAACGTTTTCGTCATATAAATAGGATGCCATGGATTTTCAGACGTGCAACCGCAGGGGGCCGGGGTTAGATTGGCGGGGTATGGCTATTCAAAAAAAACGAGCATTGGTGACCGGGGCGAGTGAAGGAATCGGAAGAGTTTTCTGTCTAGCTCTGCATTCTCGTGGCTACGCGATCACCGCTGTCGCGCGGAACACTTCGCGCTTAGAGAGCCTAAAACAAGAGCTTAAGAACGATTCTGAGACGATTTTGATCACCGCGGATCTTTCGAGCGCGGCTGGCATAGAGAAGACCGCAGCCGAACTTGAACGCCAGAAATATGACGTCCTCATCAACAACGCAGGCTTCGGTGCCTTGGGTCGATTTGAAGACGTGAGCTTCGAGCAATACGAAAAAATGCTCGCACTCAACATCACCGCGCTCACCAAACTTTCCCACAGCTTCATGAAGACCGCGCGAGAGGGCGATGCGCTCATTAACGTTTCATCGACACTTTCCTTCTTAGGTATGCCGATCCAGAGCGTTTATTCCGCAACCAAAGCTTACGTTACGTCGCTCACTGAATCGCTCTGGTTCAGCGGACGCGCAAAGGGTGTTCGTGTGGTAAATCTCTGTCCTGGGATCACCGCCACAAATTTTAATCAACGTGCAGGCGGAAAACCGGAAGACCTTCCGAAGCTTCTCACTCAAAGTCCGGAAGAGGTCGTACATGAAGCGCTCCGTCAGCTTGATTCGGGTTGCGGTCCGACGCGCGTTACAGGTGGTTTTAATCGTTTAGGCGTATTTATGACCCGACTCTTGCCAAGAAAATGGGTGGTGGTCATGATGGGCAAATCCAGACAATGAAGGAGATCGTTATGTTGACCTTATTATTATCGATGTGTGCTCTGAACGTTTCCGAGGCTCGCGCTGAAGAAACCGAAGAAAAAGCGGTTTTGATTCAGACCACGAATAAGCCTGAAAAACTCGGTATTGGTCAAAAACCAAAAGATTTCGAAATCGTCGAAGATACCGACGAAGTTTCGGGCGATCCCGTCGCAGGCGTAAACGAATCCCGTAAGAGCTGGAAAGAAGCATGCGCCGAATGGAAAAAAGAATTGAAAGAAGCAAACCCTGGCCAGGTCGTGACCGCAAACTGCGGAACGCCTAAGATGGATAAGAACGATGACGTCGCTGGAAAGGGTTCAGGAATCTACACCTGGAAGTCGACCGCGAAATACCGTCTGAAAGTTCGTATCCGCGATCAAGCGAAGTAAATGAGTTCAGATCGCTCACTCCCGGAGTGGTTAAGACATATTCAAATCGAATGGGGGCTGAAGGTGAATCAACTTTCGGCCCTTCTTCACATTCCAGAAGAGAAGCTTTCAAAGTTTCTCGATCCCGCCTCGCCCGAATCAAAAACTACGGCGACGATTCCGCCCGGTCTAGAGAATGTTGCGCCTCTGATTCAGATCTATAAGCGCCTTTCAAAAACTTATCCTGACCCTGAACAGCAGGTGGCCTGGCTTTTTATGAACCACAAAGACTTCGGAAACCTGAAACCCATCGATGTAGCCGCAGGGTCGGTCGAAAACCTCTTTTGGATCGCCTACACCCTGGAAACACAGGCCCATCAAGGGAAGTGAGACGCCCGAAAACCGCGGACTTCTCGTCGCGCCATGCGTCATCTCCCCGATTAAAAGTCGCCTTTTTTCCATAACTGTCATAGACCTGCGTTAAGAGTCCCAGTCAACTAACCCGCTGTATTTTAGTCGGGACCCCCATACGTGTGTGGGGATTTATTTTTAGGGGAGTGTAAATGGCAAACGCAGCTACTGCAGTACGTAATGATGATGAATTCTTAGGTCACCCGAAGGGACTCTTCGTCCTTTTCTT
>CAYOJT010000273.1:0-4016 GCA_964404365.1 uncultured Bacteriovoracaceae bacterium | reverse complement strand
GATGATCAGCTAAAATATCAGGAACTCTTAAGCAAACTGTGCAGCGATTCTTACGACGGCGTAATCAGCACAGGGGCGGTTTCGATGGGGAAATTTGATTTTGTTAGTGATGCTCTGAAGGCTCTCGGTGCCAAAATTCATTTTCACAAGGCTTCAATCCGCCCTGGAAAACCGATTTTGTTCGCTGAACTAAAAGCGGCGGAGAGGAACTTGGCCTTCTTTGGAATGCCCGGAAACCCGGTCTCAACAGCGGTGGGGTGTCGCTTCTTTTTTGCGCCCTATTTACGCGCGATTTCAGGGTTAGGATCGGAAGTGCCTGCTAAGGCCAAGCTTGTCCTCGGGATCAAAAAGCCGGAAGGAATGCGATGTTTCTACAAGGCACGGATGTATATTGAGCCCGACGGAATTCAAGCGGTCGCTTTGAAGTCACAGGCATCTTATGTGGTGAGCTCGTTTGTTGAGTCGAATTGTTGGGCGATTTTTCCGGAAGACGGCAGTCATTTTGCTGAAGGAGCGCTCGTCGACATCGTTCCACTGTCCGTCAGAAGGGGGTTTAATGATTACGATTCAAATTAGATACTTTGGCGCACTTCGGGAAGTGACTCAGCTCAGGAATTTTCAGAAACTTTCATTTCCAGGCGGAGTTGATCTTCTTACGCTTCGGAGGACACTCGTCGGAAGCCTCGCGGAAGAGAACGGCGCAGCAGCGAAGCTCATCGGTGAGTCGGCTTTTTCGAATGAGGATATGATTTTGGATTTGAGGCATCGTTTGGAAAGCGACTGTACGATTTTTTTGTTACCGCCGGTTTGTGGAGGTTAAGATGGATTCGCCGATTCGATGTCTGGTGAGTGAAGAAGAGATTAATTCCGAGCAAATTTTCAATTTCGCAAAGGAACACGGGCACGGAGCTCAAAATTTCTTTTTTGGTGCAGTACGCTCCGAAAACATGGGCAGGAAGGTGCTTTCGGTGGGTTATGACGCTGCTCCCGCTCTTGCCGCGAAAAGTTTACGCGAAATTGCTACGGAATGTTTGGAAAAGTGGGGAAACGACCTGCGTATAATTGTCGTGCACCGGACCGGTAAACTAGGGGTTGGGGAGCTCAGTGTGGCGATCGGGGTCAGTTCAAAACACCGGGATGAGTCTTACCTTGCGTCGAGATACATTATTGAAGAAATCAAGACCCGCGTTCCCATTTGGAAAAAGGAATATTATGTCGATGGAGAGTCGGAGTGGCTGAAGGGACATGCTTTGTGCCAACATTAGAGCGGCATAGAGGCAGTATTCCTGAAGTTTTTCACGTTGCTATTCTCGCAGGTGGGCGTTCGAGTCGGATGGGTCGCGATAAAAAGTTTTTGGAGTTAGACGGAGAAAAAATTTTAGATCGCGTCCTCCGCGTCGCCTCTTCCTGGGCCGCTTTGCATTCAGGACGGGTGATCCTCTGCGGAGCGGTTCCGGGTTACCCATGCGTCGCAGATCGATTTCCAGGATTTGGGCCGCTCGCTGGCCTTGATTCCGCGCTTTTTGAATTGAATCCAGAGCTGATCGTTCCGGGAACTTGGATCCTACTAATGCCAGTTGACATGCCTCGGGTGGACCATCGACTTCTAGATTTCTTATGCAATCGAGGACGTGAGAAGTTTCTGGACGCACCGAATGTTGATGCCATTCATTTCGGGGGTTTTGAAATGCCCTGCCTTCTGAAGGCTACTGCGAAGCTTCAGAGGATCTTATCAGAGATTCTCGCTCACTACGACGCCGCGGATCGTTCCATACGGCGGCTTTTAGAATCACTGGAGACGATTCGGATCCCACTTGGAGAGGAGTATCTGAGTTGTATGGAAAACCTAAACACGCCGGAAGATTTACGGCGCTTGCGGGGGGAACGATGAATATCAGATTCAGTGCGGAATCCATCCGCGTTCGTATTACTCGTGAAGAAGCCGATCGGCTCATCGAAACTCGAAGGCTTCAAGAAGCGTATCGGAGCATCGGGCTTGTGCTTGAAATTCTATCCACCCAGGATCCCTCCATGAGCGTGATGCATCTCGAACCTCTTCACCTTCAGCTGAAGGTTCCCGAGGTCCTGCTTAAGGATCTAAATTTTCGCCGTTCCCTTTGTAGCTTCGATTCTGAAACTGAAGTTGCCTTTGAGATCGATATCTTCAAGCAAGATAAGCGGAAGGTGCAGCAGCTCAATTGAGCGCTTTAGCTTGCCAGTTGAGAAGTCCTCCTTGCAAGCTGATACAGTTGAGAGATCTGGATTTGCGTAAATAGCCTGCTGCCACTTCTGAGCGCAAACCGGCTGTGCAATAGAGAATCATCGGCGTGCTGGGTTCGAGCGGGATATCAGAAACGCACTCCCCATTTTCGATCATTGATAAAGGCCAGTGTCGCGCGTGCGGTAAGTGGCCGTCATTCCACTCTTCAGCCTCCCGCACATCGACTAGAATCCACTTGGACTTAGAATTTAAGAGGTCCTTCAGATCATGGGGAGAGATCGTCGGAATTTTTGAGCACGCCTCAGGCGAGTATTCAAGCTGTAACTCGCTCGGGTTCTTCGAGCATGTTGGACACTCTGGTTTTTTTGGAATCCGCAGCCGGTCGGTTGACCAGCCCCCTTTGAAGTCAAAAAGCAGCAGCGTTCCCATCTCAGGACGGAGTGGGTGGGAAGGATTGAGGCGTGCGACTAAATATTGTAAAGCCAATGTAGCCTGTAGGGTCCCAATTGTTCCGACCACAGAACCGAGAACTCCTGATTCCGCACAATTTTGAATTGTCTCTTTGGGAGGCAGAGGGTACAGGCACCGATAGCATGAGCCTTCCCTGGGATTGAATAGGGCTACTCTGCCTTCAAAGCGGCTCACCGATCCATAAATAAACGGCTTCGAACAGACGTAGGCTGCGTCGTTAATGAGATATTTTGTGGCAAAATTATCGCTCCCGTCGATCACAATGTCGTTCTGATTGAAAATCGAAATGGCATTCTTGTCGGTGAGCGATTCGGAGTAAGCCACAACGTCAATTTCGGGATTTAAAGCAAGGAGCGCGTTTTTCGCTACCTGAACCTTCGATTTTCCCTCGTCCGCGGTTTGAAAAAGGATCTGCCGTTGAAGGTTAGATACGGAAACGGTGTCCGGATCAATAATGCTGATTCGGCCAACACCTGCAGCGGCGAGATAGTACAGAGCCGGGGAGCCGAGACCGCCGCTTCCTACGCAAAGCACTCGCGATTCCATTAATTTCGCCTGCGCGCTGATTCCAAATTCAGGAAGAAGAGTTTGGCGAAGGTACCGGCTTGAATTCATAGTTTTAAAAACAGCGCTGAACCTAAAAAGCGTCCTTGGGGTCAATGTTCAGTCCGATGAGTTCCTTTTCAGTCTCGCCTTTGGCATTAATGATGAGAACCTTATTATCATGGCTAATCGCTCCGGATTCAGGATTCTTGTTGTAGCGGATTCCTAAAACCATAGCGATTTTACGAGTGTCCGCCTCTGTTCCGGTTAAAAAGGTCCAGTTCTTAAAATCCAATTTCGTGGTCCGTCGGTACTTCGCGAGAGCTGAAACCGTGTCGTTTTCTGGATCAAAAGAAATAATGAGGAAATCTGCATCTCGTTTTCTCTCGTCGAAAGCCTTTTGAAGTTTCTGAAGGGTTTTCATCATGAGCGGACACGCAAATTGACAGCTTGTAAAAGCCATTGTCACAACGAGCGGACGACCTTTCCAGTTTTCAAGTTTTACCTTTTTACCCGAATCCGTTTGAAACTCGATTGGAAGGTCGTACAGGGAGGCCTTTTCATCTGCCGCATAACAGAACGAGGAGAGGCAGAATGAAAGAACTGTAATTAATAAATGAATTTTCAGATTTCGCATAAGTTACCTTTCATGTGACGAATCGTACGCACAACGAAAGCCCAGGTATTCGGTCACATAATTTGGGCGTAGGCTTCTTAGCATTGCTTATCGCATAAATGCATCGTAATTAGCTCGGTTTTCTGCGTTCTGACCGGAGTTCCC
>CAYOJT010000272.1:0-4019 GCA_964404365.1 uncultured Bacteriovoracaceae bacterium | reverse complement strand
TATGCCTCTGCCTGACGTTTGGAATTTAAAATGATCTTCGGACGTTTTCCGCCCGTGTCGCTCTTAGCTTTTTTTTCTGTCTTTTTATCCGCCTTGGGTGCTTTTCCAGCCTTGGCTTCAGCCTTTACAACTGCGCCCTTCCCTTTTTTTGCGGACTTTTTCTCATCGACGGTCGCTTCGGCCATTTCGTGCGTATCGATCACATCGGCTGGCGCACCCTCGCCGCCATCCTCACCGAGCTTCGCTTTCACTTTAGCCTGATGCGCGGAGAGCTTATCGGTGGCTTCTTTCAGCTCGCTCTCTGCAGCACGTGCGTCGCGGCCCAGAAGCTTTAACAAGCCATCTTCAGCGCGCTTCTTACGATCTGCGGACGCTTTCGTGATACGAGCCAGTCCTTCCACCAAGATCGGACCGAATTGTTCGATGTGGCGGATTTTCTGCTCGAGCTCGTTTGCCTTCATTTCGTGGCGAATGTGTTTCGAGAGTCGCTGACCGGACTGAATGAGCGTTCTTCGAATTTCTTCGACGAGTTCATCTGAAGCATCGATGGTCTCTTTCGATGCATTTTTAAACTTAATGAACGGCGACACCACCGACACTGCGATGATGTAAGGACCGAGAGGTAAACTGTCCTTTGGTTGAGCGAGCCCGTATGTTCTCCAGTTCACGGAGTTAATCGCCTGAACGATCGCGCATGCAGCTTTATCGAACTGAAGTGGGACTCGGTTTGCAAAACGAAGAACCGATACCGGTTCGTCGGATTCGCCCCCTTTTTCGAGAAGGCGCGCGACCGCGACTTCAACCTGAACCGGTTTGAAGTCCGCAATCGTGGGCTTTCGCGAAACGACAGAGAAGAAATCGATCGCACCCAAGCGCTGAATGGATTTCGAGAGCGACTCTTCACCGATCGAAAGAACCGATTTCGTCGAAGGCGCCATGAGTTGCAGATTCTGAATCGCTGCGTAGAGGTCTTTGAATTCTGCGTCGGAAAGCTGATCGCAGTTTTTTTCTAAAATCCCTTTTTTAATACCGGCCGCGATGAGGTCCTTCATCGTGCCTTCGTGCACACGGGAGAAACCTTTCTTAAGCCAAACAGACGTCTTCACCCGACCGAACAAGTGAGAGTGCGCGATAAATTCACCGAGCTTCATCGTGTGAGGGTGAGGTTCAGTCGCTTCCGGAATCGCTGGAATGTCTTTCGACACGCGCTCAATCGAGACGCGCTCCATATCGGGGAGATTATAGTGGAAAGTGAGGTGTGGATTAACGAGCGTCGTGCCCGTCAGGTACGTGATCAGACCCGCTTCACCGTTCAACTGAATCCGTCCGTCGATCACGAACTCAACGCTCGTTCCGTTCGGACGATCCCAATCGATCGTTTCCCGATCTTTCATTAACCCTTTATTGTTTTTGATGTCGACTTCGACCACGCACGAAACGGCCTTACGCTGCGCCTTTGTTTTCGAGATCACACGCGCGCCGGTCGCGGTCGTTAACTGCGCCCAAGTTGTCGCTGCCGAAATACCGATCCCCTGCTGACCACGGGAACAACGACCGCGTCCGAATTTTGAGGAAGCGAGGTACTCTCCGAAAACTTTTGGGATGTCGTCTGCTTCGATACCCGGACCGTTATCGAGGACTCGAATTTTAATCTTTTCAGAGTTCTTCATGGTCCCACTGCCCATGCGCTCAACCCAAACTTCAACTTCGGGGAGGATTCCGTGTTCTTCACACGCATCGAGAGCGTTATCGACGGCTTCTTTCAAAGTCGTGAGCACAGCTTTCGTTTGGGAGGAGAAGCCGACTTGCTGGAGGTTCTTAGAAAAATACTCCGCCGTCGACGAGGTTGTGATCTTATTCGATGCTTTTGCCATGGTTTGATACTGTCAAAATCTAACCTCGTTCGTCAACCACTTCAAACGCGCGAGACGGGGAAATAATTTCAATTCACGTTACAAAATCAGCGAATTTTGGCGGAGCAGCCATCCTGCCTTTTGACTTCCGCGCGGCATCCATGCCTGAAGTCAATCCGCAAACTCCGCATATTTTCAGATGTGAATTGAAATTATTTTCCTGCCGCTCGAAGCGTGCATTCGACCGATACGACGAACATGCCGACGATGACGGGCCCGATGAATACGCCGGAGAATCCGAAGAGTGCTAGACCACCAAATAGACCGAGGAGCGCCATCAGAGGATGGAGATTCGCGCCGCCTTTCAAGACGATTGGCCGGACGATATTATCGACCACTGCAGCGACTCCCGCTGCTACTAAAAGCGCGATTCCTGGTCCTTTCCCAGGGTCCGTAAAAAGGGTGTAGAGCGCGAATCCAAACGTGAAAGGCGCAGCACCCACAATCGGAACGAAACTCGCGAAGAAGACGATTAAAGTATAAAGCGCGAGATTGTCTGAGCCGGAAGTAACGAGTCCAATTAGAAAAACGAGCGCCTGGCAGATACCCGACACCACCGACGCGAGGAGGACCGAGCGACAAAGCTCCGCAAAACTCCCAAACAAAAGTTCCGTCTGAGTCTCAGGAAAGAATGACATCCGGCGGAGGTAGCGCGACAGACGCTCACCATCGACCAAGAAAAAGTAAATCGAAAGGATCAAGAGGAAAAAGCCCACTCCAATCGTAGGGAGCGACGTCAGCGTATCACCCATCAGTGCGACAAGCTTCACGCCGGCACTTTTACCAATCGAAGTGAGATTACTCAGCACCTCTTCGGTATCCACGAAAAATAAATCACCCAGTCGATCCAAGATTTTTCCAACCCAAGGAATTTGAGCCAACGTATGTCCCAATCCCCCGCCGCCCGGCGCATCTGAAAAGGGCGACTCCACTTTCGCACGCACAAGTTGAATACCCGCCTTGATTCCCTGAATTGAGAGAAGTGCGATTGGCACCAAAAAAACTAGAGTGACGGCCGCGGTACAAAGTGCGCCCGCCCATGCCCGCGAGATCTTTCGGCGAAGGAGAAAAGTGAACACTGGATAGAGGAGCGCAGAAATCGCAGCGCCCATCACGAGCGGCACGAAGAATGGATAGACGAGAAGAAAGACAATCGCAGAGAGAGCAACGACGTAAAAGATTTGAGCTAAACGTGGACTCATGCCGTCTTTTTAGGTGCCTTCTTCTCTACCGATTTTTCTTCGACGGTACCGAAGACATAATCCCAGAGAGGATTCGAGACGCCCCACTTTGCTCCATGGTCTTTAAAGTGATGAACCATGTGGTATTTTTTCAAATACTTCCCGACTTTCGTCGTCGGCGTGAAGTGGTGAACGTAATAGTGAATGTAGTCGTAACAAAGATAGCCCAAGAGGAAGAACGCGAAGAATGGCTTCACGTTCACGGGGCCAAGAACAGAAGAATACAACGTATAAAGAACGGCGCAGTAGATCAGCGCAGGTACGGGCGGCATCACTAAACGAGTCGGATCGTTCGGATCGTCGTGATGAAGTCCGTGCATAATGTAGACAAAACGTTTTCCCGCGGCGGATTTCGCCGGGAAGTGAAAAGCAAATCGGTGCAGCACGTATTCCGTGAGCGTCCAGAAGAGGAAGCCGCTTGCCCCATAGATAAAAAACTTTGAGCCCGTGATTTCATGGATAAACACGGTTTGATAGATGAGAAAACACACGACCGGAATCCACATCACTGCGGGCGTAACGGGATGGACGTGCGTAAAGCGCTCCCAAAAATCGCTCTTGAAAAGCCGTAGGCTCGGATAGTCTTTACGCATAGCCCCACCTTACAGCTCAGCCTCCTCACGATCAAGCGAAGCTATGAATGCTGGACCAAAAAATGCCCGCATGCTAGCTCTTCCTCTGAATGGCAATCAGCACCCTACTTATCCTCATTGCAGCGGTTTTTGGCCTCAGTTTTCTCGTTTTCGCGATCTGGATTAAAACACAAATCGCTGCGACGCAGCAAACCCCGGACGCGACCCGCTCACTCCTTGCTGCCGCACCGGCGACATCGTGAAGTGGCAGCCCGATGGCAGCATCGCCTTCA
>CAYOJT010000271.1:0-4026 GCA_964404365.1 uncultured Bacteriovoracaceae bacterium | reverse complement strand
TTGAAGAGTGGAGGAAGAATACTGTCTTGCATGAATAAAACAACGCAGCACACCGTAAGTGTAAGCAGAAGCAGAAGCGTCATGATTCGCTTCAAGCCGATGCCAATAGAATAGATCGCAACAAGTTCGTTGGATCGATTGAGACCTGAAAGCGTCAAAACTGTAGCGATCAAAACGGATGGAGGGAGCATCTGAACCAGGACGGCCGCGCTCTGGTAGCCTTGATAGATCACAAGCTGGGAAACCGGAAACTCCCCCTCCAGCATTCCCGAGAGCAGTCCTTGAAACACGTAGACGAACGTCAGACCCAGGCTCGCAACCGCAAGGTTCTTCACAAAAGCGACGGCAATATAGCGGTCTAATGTCTTCATAAGGGTTTGAAATGAAGTCGGAATGAAGTCTTTTTCATAGCCTTCCCATTTCCATGCTCTCGCCTTATTGTAGATGAGTTATGAACAAGTCGAAAGATACTCCTGCGTCCGATGGCGCTGATTACGGCGGCAAAACGAAACTTCGTTACTATTTGGAGCAGGGGGGGCAGCTTGCGCTCGCCCTTTTGATCGTTTTTGCGATCCGCTCCTCGTTTTTCGAACCATTTAAGATTCCATCCGGCTCCATGATCCCTACCCTCTACATTGGGGATTTCATATTCGTGAATAAGTTCGCATACGGCTTCAAAGTTCCCTTCTCAGAGTACTTTGGTGACGCGGTCACGATGATTGAGCGCGCTCCACCCAAACATGGGGACGTGATCGTGTTTTTGTATCCGGAGAATAAGAGCGTTCACTACATTAAACGAGTGATTGGATTACCCGGCGATAAGGTCGAAGTGAAGAACAAGGTCGTCTACATTAATGACAAGCCTTACAACCAGGCCGAAGTCGATAACGAGTTCAAATCGAAGAAATTAAAAGATATTGCTGAGGACCGTTATGGTGAAAGCCATATGCGAATGTTTAGAGAAACGGTGGATTCTCGAGAACACCTCATGATGATCGATTCTCAAAACGAGTATACAGCGAACTTTCCAGCGCGCGTTGTTCCACCCGACCATCTATTTGTCATGGGAGATAACCGCGATTTTTCGAACGACAGTCGTTTCTGGGGATTTGTTCCGTTTGAGAACGTCTCGGGCCGCGCGGAAGTTATTTGGCTTTCGCTGTGGGTGAACTTGAAAGAGTTTGGAAAGAGTACCTTTAAGCCTGGTCGAATCGGAACGATTCTGAACTAAAGATAAAACTTACGTACGGTGCGCGACGCAAGGCGAACGAAGTTCGCGGTAAGTCGTCGTGCTTGCGCTGGCGAAAGATCGATCCAGTCCGCAAGCACAGGCCCAACTGCATAATAGGTCCGTACAAATGCTCGGCCCAAAACACGCTTATTCAAGAAGCGATCGCGAAAAATCCTGAGAGATTCGATGAGTTCATCTTCAACGAGGTCATTCACCGAGGTGGCGATGAAACAACGATCTCCTGTCAGGGCGACATAAGCTTTTCGGAAGTCCGAGCGGTGCTTGCACTTTCCGGATCCCATATAACGGCGAATCGCTTCCCCGGTGAGCGACTGATAGGGAAATCCTTTAGAGAATGCGACATATTTTTGAAGACAGAGGGTGAGCTCGCCGCGTTGGTCTTCTCGTTTTGCTTTGTCAAAAAGCTTCGCAAGATCCCAATAAATTCCGCTCAACAGCACGAGCTCATAAATATCGGCTTTTTTATCGAAAAGGTCGGGTGTGAGACCGTCGCGTCCGCACTTTTTCCACATCTCAAGTACCGCGATGTAGTGCTGATAACGTTTCACGGCGTCGACGTATCTTCCCTTTGAGTAAAGAGCGACGCCCTCTTTTGCCACATCAATTCGGTGGCGAAGGAGTTCGCGCTTCCGTTCGTCGCGTTGTTTGTTGAGTTGGCGCTCGACTCGGGAGCGCATGAGTTCTTTTGATTTTCTACCCATGGGATCTCATTTATCCTAACCCGTACGGATCAATATCGACAAGGACAGACCATTTTCTTTGTGATGCAAAAATTTTGGCGGAAGCGATGCATTCATGGAGCGCGGAGATCTGATTTGTTTTTAAGAGTGAATCGTAGCGATAGATTCCTTTAACCTTTTCTAAAAATGCTTCGCTTGGGCCAAGGACGTCAAAGTGCAAAGCGGCATTCTCCTTTTTCTTAGTTTCTGACCATTCAAGAATTGCATCCGCTAGAGTTTTCGCATTTTTCTTGGCGCTTCCCTCGTCTGAATCCTCAATGCGGATACGCGCGATCCTACCAAAGGGCGGGTAGGACAATGCCTGTCGGAGCTCGCGCTCGGCGGTGTAAAACTGATCTTTGACTGTTTCGTTTTGAATCGCCTCGAAGATCAAATGTTCAGGTTGATAGGTTTGAATCATCGTCTTCCCTGGACGATCGCCTCGCCCTGACCGTCCCGCCACCTGAGTTAAAATTTGATAGGCACGTTCTGGCGCTCGGAAGTCTGGGTAACGAAAGAGAGAGTCTGCGAGAAGAACGATCACGAGCGTGACATTGGGAAAGTCGTGCCCTTTGACAAGCATCTGAGTACCCAGCAGTACGTCGGCTTCTTTGTTCCTAAAAGCATCCAGCGTCCGGTCGAGCCTCGAAGCACTTGTTACGGTGTCTCGATCTAAGCGCAGAACGCGGATCCCCGGAAAAAGCTTAGGGAGCTCATCCTCGACGCTCTCTGTTCCAGCCCCCATGGGAGTGAGCTTTTCACTCCCACATTTTTCGCAGACGTCAGGGATCATTTCGAGGTGATCACAAAGGTGGCAGCGAAGTTTTCGGGTGCGCTTATGAACCGTCAGACTAATCGAGCAGTTTGGACAATTCGAAACCTCACCACAGTCTTCACAAAGTAGAAATGCGGCAAATCCACGGCGATTCAAGAAAATCATGGCTTGTTCGCCGCGTTCGATCGTATCGCGGAGTTCGTTAAAAACACTCTCAGTGATTTGAGCCTGAATTCCCGAGATCACGTTCTCGGATTTCAGATCAACCAGTCGAATCTCCGGCATCCCGCCTGAGGAAAAACGCTCGGGGAGTTTTGCGATCTGAAACTTACCTTCTCGTACCCGTTCTTGAGATTCGATGCTCGGGGTGGCGCTTCCAAGAATCACGGTTGCGTCGAGCTCTTTCCCTCGCACGATCGCCACATCACGTGCGTGATATCGAACGCGCTCTTCTTGCTTGAAGGTCGGGTCGTGTTCCTCATCCACAATAATAAGCCCAATATTTTTAAGAGGCGCAAATACAGCCGAGCGTGCGCCAACGACGACTCGGATTTGCCCTTTCAAAAGAGCCGCTGTCTCATCGCGCCTTCTCGCATCGGGCATTGCCGAGTGCCAAAGCGCAACACGAACCCCAAGCCCCTCTTCGAAGCGAGTTTTTAAATGAGAAGTGAGAGCAATCTCGGGCAGAAGTAGAAGCACAGACTTTCCTTCGTCGAGTACCTTCTGTGCTGCTGAAATATAAACTTCGGTTTTTCCAGATCCCGTCACTCCATGGAGGAGGAGGACCTTCGAAGCGCTCCCTGATTTCCTTAGGCTTTCGATCTGATCTAATGCCTGCGACTGGAGTGCAGTAAGACTTGGTTTTTTCGGCGCCGAGAGCACGACCTCTTTCAATTCCTTGGACTCTTTTTTCGCGGACTTAAGGCCCATTGCTGAGGCTGGGTAAGCTGCCTGGAGAACCTCTCCTAATGCTTGTGAGTAGAATTTCGATGTCCACTTACAGAGATCAAAAACCTCATCCGGCATACGAAGTTCGGGATCGCCCACTTCGAGGATGGATTTGAGTTTTCCGACTTCAATGTGGGGCGGAAGTTTGGATAGCTCTTCGGGCGGAGCGACGACGAATCCGATGACCTCGCTTCTTCCAAACGGAACACGAACCCAGGCACCCGGGGTGATTCGGTCTTTCCATTCCAGAGGGGCAAGGTAAGTGAAAAAAGAATCGATCGGCCTCGGTACGGCGATCGAAACGATTAGCGGATGTATTGCATCCATTTTTC
>CAYOJT010000270.1:0-4035 GCA_964404365.1 uncultured Bacteriovoracaceae bacterium | reverse complement strand
ACATGCCTGCTACGGATGGGGATGTAAAAGTCGCAGGCTTCGATGTCTTCGACGAAGCTGAGTCGGTCAAAAAGAATATCGGTTATCTTCCGGAACACCCTCCTCTTTATTTAGAAATGACCGTCCAGGATTTTCTATCGTTCGCGGGTCGACTGAAAAAAATCGAAAAATCAAAACTCCAAACTCAGGTCGATTGGGCGCTTGAGAAAACAAATCTCGGCGCAGTTCGGAGTCGGATCATTGGAAATCTTTCAAAAGGCTACCGTCAGCGCGTGGGACTCGCTCAAGCGCTTGTCCATAATCCACCTGTTCTAATTCTAGACGAACCGACCGTCGGACTAGATCCGGTCCAAATTATTGAGATTCGAGAACTCATCAAAGGACTCGGCGGCGATCACACCGTCGTCCTCTCCTCGCACATTCTTCCTGAAGTCACCGCAACCTGTTCTCGCATCATCGTCATTAATCGAGGAAAAATCGTCGCGGAAGATACGATGGAAAATTTGACGTTGAGGCTACAGAAAGGTCTTCACGTCTCAATCACCGTTCGTACTCCGAGCGACCAGGGGGTAAACTCCATTCGCGCCCTTCCGGGCGTTGAAGCGGTCAGTGTCGCGGGTTCGAAAATCGTCGTTCATCTAAAACCGAACCAAGGAGAAATGCGCGATCGAATCGCGAACGCTGTTGTCGAGAGTGGAATGGGAATCCTAGAATTCGGTGCCGAGCGCGTGAGCCTAGAAGAAATCTTCCTTCAGCTCACTACGGACGAGACAAACTCCAAGGGAGGTGTCGTATGAGTTTCGGAAATATCTGGCTGATCGCGAAGCGCGAGTTCCGATCACAGTTCACCACACCGATCGCCTACATCATTCTGTCGGTTTTTTTAGGAATGATGGGCGCGACCTTCACTTCCAGCGTATTTGGTTTCAACGCTGCCCTCATGCAGTACCAACAATTCAATCAGGGAAAGCCCCTCTCAATCGCTGAAGGAATCGTGAACCCTCTTTACGGGATGATGTGCACCATCTTCCTCTTCGCTGCACCGTTTTTGACCATGCGACTTTTCGCGGAAGAGAAGAAGAACCTCACCTTCCCTCTCCTCATGACTTCCCCACTCAGCCTTTGGGAACTCGTGATCGGAAAATGGTTCTCAGTGGTGATGATGGTCGGCGTGATCTTTGCGTTCACTGCGATTTATCCGGTCATTCTGCTTCTGACCGGAAACCCGGACGTGGGCTCAATGTTTGCTGTAATTTTCGGGACCTTTCTTTTGACGATTTCGTTCTTAGCCTTTGGAACGCTCTTTTCTGCGATGACCGAAAGCGTGCTCATCGCCTGTATCTTGACCTTTTTCGGAAATCTTTTTCTCTGGATGATCAACTGGTTTGCGGGTCAGGCCGATCCGGCATGGGCATCCTTCTTCGAAAGCATTTCGATTATTTCTCACTACATGAATTTTATGCGCGGAATGATTCATTCAGGTGACGTGGCCTACTACGTCTCCTTTATTTTCGTTTCACTCTTTCTCACCCACCGAGTTTTAGACTCGTACCGATGGAGATGATCCGATGAAAAATAAAAACACCCTCCTCTGGGCCATTCGCATCTTTCTAGGATTTACCGCGGCAGGCGCCCTCATCGTAGGTCCAAACCTGAATATTCCACACAAGGCGATCGCACTCGTATGCCTCATCGGCTTCGCAGTGATTCAGTTCATGAGTCTGCGCGGACAAAAAAATGAGATCAATCGTCGAGCCGTCGCCTATGGCGCAAACTCCGGCATTACGATCCTCCTCGTTCTCGGACTCGTTGGAGTAGCGAACTTCCTCCTTCAAAAACATTTCTGGAAGTGGGATCTCTCACGCGGAAAGCTCAACACACTTTCTGACCAGACTCAGAAACTCATGAAGGGGCTGAAAGTCCCAGTGAAGGCCGTGATCTTCACGAAGTCCCAACAAGAAGAAAAGATGAAGGTCGGTCCACTGCTGGATAATTACCGATCCCTCAATTCAAAATTCGAAATCGAGTACGTCGATCCCGATAAGGAAACCGCGCGAGCTGCGGTAGCAGGAATCAAGGATTATCACACGCTCATCCTTCAAGTTGGGCAGCGGGACTCAAAAATCGTCGACCCTACTGAAGAAAAAATTACAAACGCGCTCATTAAACTCACGAGCGATAAAGCAATCACCGTCTGCGCGGTAACCCAACACGCCGAGAAGTCCTTCTTAAATATTGATGGCGTCGGATACTCGATCGTAAAGAAGCTCCTGACCGATCAGGCTTACGAGTTTAAAGAGGTCAATTTCCGTGCGGAAGGAAAGGTTCCTGAAACCTGCTCCGCTCTCGTTATTGCGGGCCCTGCGAGCGGCTTTTTTCCAAGCGAGGTCACTGCACTCTCGGAATATTTGAATCAAGGTGGACGCGTTTTCTTTGCTCTTGATGCAGGTTTAAAACCGCCCTATGACCCGGCACCTGAACTGACGACATTACTGAAAGACTGGGGAATTCGTCTCCCCGTCGCAGTCGTCTTAGATCCACATTCGAAAGTGAACCGACTGGAGGCGACGATTCCCGTCACCTCCACCTACTCGAAGGAAAACCCGATCACCTCCGAATTTCAGGAAGTCGTCGTTCTCCCACTCTTACGTCCCATTGAGATCTTTAAAGACACCCCAAAGGGACTCAAAGTTCAGTGGCTCGTTCAGACAACTCCTGATAGCTGGGCAAAAAGCAATATCGCGTCCCTCTCAAAAGATCGTGAAATCCGTTTCGATGAAAAATCCGATATCCGTGGACCGATGAACGCGATGGTCGCGATTAATGGAAAAAGAGAGGGCTCAAACGCCAGCCGCGAAACACGAATCGTCGTGATTGGTTCATCTTTATTCGCAAGCAACCAGTGGGGAAGACTCGGAAAAGATAATTTCGACCTCTTCGTCAACTCGATCAGCTGGCTTGCAGATGACGAGAAGATGATTTCGATCCGCGATCGCGAGGAAGAGCGAAGTCTCCTCCAACTCAACGAAGTTCAGGGGAGCCTCATCCTCTATGTCACGGTCATCTTGGTTCCGTTTGGAATCGCGGTTACCGGCATCGTTGTTTGGTGGAGGAGGAGAAAACTCTAGGACTATGTCGAAAAAACGACCCGAATATAAAGTACAGCTCGGGCTTGCGGCACTCCTCTTGATCGGGAGCTCGCTTGCCTATTGGTTTGAATATTCGAAGAAACCTAAAGAGGAAGCGCTCGAAGCAGCTTCAAAAAAACCACTCGAACTCAAGGACGTCCAAATCGCGACGATTCAGCTCTCAAACGAGTCTCGAAAAATCACGCTCGCGTGCCTCGACCTCGAAAAGAACTTGTGTAAGCCGGGAGATAATTCCCACTGGGAAATTCGAGAGCCTATCAAATTTAAAGCCGATGATGCGATTGTAGGCTCACTCGTTTCGACCCTGAATAATTTCAAGCCCGCAACCACGGTCGATCTTTCAACCGACACGCCTGAAAAGCGCACTCAGCTCATCGCCGGATACAAACTTGACCCGACCGCCCACCTTCGGAAGGACGCAAAATCCGTCACAATTACTTCGAAAGACGGGGTCTCCACGACGATGCATTTCGGAGAGCGGCATCCGATCGAGGATGGGCTTTTTGCTCTGGTTGAAACCAAAGGCGTTCCGAACGAGCTTAAGGTTTTCGTCATTCCCACTTACCAAATCACCCCGCTTGATCAGCCGCTCACTGGTTTTCGAAACAAGCAGATGCTCTCGATCAGCCAGTCCGACGTGACAAACGTAGAGATTGGAGGCGGAAAAAATAGTCCTAAACCGATCACTATTAAAAAAGACGGCGTGAACTGGCTCGTGAGCATGAATGGCGCCCCCCCAGTTGCAGGGGATAATGACGCTATCGATAGTGTGATCTCGGGCGCGATCTTTTTGAACGCGAAAGGTTTCGCCTCCGATTCTAAAACAAACCCTCAGGCGAAACAGACTCTCGCAAGCGCAAAGAAGAAACTCGAAATCAAACTCCGA
>CAYOJT010000269.1:0-4066 GCA_964404365.1 uncultured Bacteriovoracaceae bacterium | reverse complement strand
CTCGTTAACGCCAAGGGAATGCCGCCGCTAAAGCCCAAAAGCAGCACTAAAAGCATCCGTTTATTCCCGTAAATCTTGAACGCCGAACCGATATCCTGAATTGATTTCATATCTAATCGGAAGCTACCATAGGCCGACTGGAGACCCAAATTTCATGAAACGCGCACCCCTCTCAAAAGAACTCGAAACCCTACGATCACGCCTTCCCGATGTCCTGGGCACACTGGAAAAGAATCCCGATTGGTACGGCTCGGTCTTTTTGGAGAAGAAGTCCTCTAAGACTTTTTCGGCTAACTTGAAGCAAACCCAAGTTTCCGACCAGGCCTCTTTCGGAGCCGTACTGCGCATTTACGATGGCTACACGATGTACGAACAAGCCACCGACGAAATCGACTCGGCGGGGCTCCTCAAAACTGCGCAAGCGCTCGTGAAGCGCGTGGAGTCTGCGAAAATCGCACCAGGCCTCACTAAACGCACTTATAAAGCAAAAACCTGGAAAGAACGCCTGAGCGCGAAGCTCGACGCCGAGCTCACCTCACAGATTCCACCGAACGTGACCTCAACGACACCTGTCCACTTCGGCATTCGCTTTGAGAAAGATCCGGTCGCTGAAGGAACGGAATCCCGCCTTACCCGACTGAAGGGAATTTTAGATCGCACCCAAGCTCTAGCTCCACGGGCGGGGCTTACGAGCGCTGATCTCACCTACCTCCTCGCACGTGAAACCGTTTCTACGGAAGAATCGATTTTCATCGATCGTGAATCCAATATTTCTCAAACTCTCTATCGCGTGGCGATGGTTCTCATGTTTATGAGTGGCGCCGATCGCTCCGTGGAACGTTTTGGTGGGTTGGGTGGAGCCGAAGCTATCGAGACCAACGACAAACGGATCCTCGAACTCCTGGGTGATCTTTCGGCGCTCAAAAAAGCAGAGCGCCTCGTTCCGGGACGCTACCGTGTTCTCATGTCTCCGACAATTTCGGGCGTCCTCGCTCACGAAGCTTTCGGACACTCACACGAGGGCGACACTTGGGCGCGGGGCAGATCCAAAGCCCGCGAACTTGCAGCTTCGGGCGAAAAGGTTGGAAATGATCTCGCTACGATTTTAAATAATCCCGCAGTTTATAAAAACGCAGACGAGAGCGTTGCGGCTTGGGGAAGCTACTTCTTTGACGAAGAAGGATGGCTAGCTCAAGAACAAATCCTTCTCGATCGTGGTGTATTGAAACCTCCCATGACGAATCTCACCTCGGCGATTCGCCTGGGCGTCGAACGTTCCGCCAATGGCAAACGCGAATCTTGGCAAAACGGGGTCTACACCCGCCAAACCAACACCTACTTCAGCGCAGGCGACAAAACTTTCGACGAGCTCATGGAGATGCTCGGCGACGGATACCTCGCACTCAATGCGGCGGGCGGCATGGAAGATCCAAAAGGAATGGGGATTCAAGTCGGCATTCAGTACTTGAAGGAAGTGAAAAACGGTAAACTGACCGGAAAAGTACTCATCGGTCCAGCCGGTGGCGACATCCAACTCACCGGATACGTTCCTGATGTTTTAAATTCGATTATCGCGAAATCGAAAATCGAAGCGCATAAAAAAGAAAAGGACACCGCAACTCATCCGTTCAACGACTGCGGTGGATGCGGAAAATACCATAAAGAAATCGTCTACGCTGGTTGCGGCGGACCTTACATGCTCTTAAAAGACATGATTCTCGGATAAGGAAAAAGAAAATGCTTTGGAACATGGATCAACTGAAGAGCGAATTGAAATCACGTAAAGAAGTGAAAGGTTGGGCGATCACACAAGAAACGACCCAACGGCGTGAAAGGTACTTCTTAGGCGAAGGAAAAAGCGTTGCGATTGATCAAGACCGCGAAGTCCACTCGCAGAGTGTGGACTTGCGACTCTTCGTGGACATCGAAATTCCGGGTCGCCAAGGAGAAGTCACCAAAAAACTTTTTCGGGAAAACTCGCTCAAGTCTCAAATCGACTCCGCGATCGATTCTGCAAAGCAGACGAATCACCAGGCCTGGAGTTTACCAACGGAAATTCCAAGTCAGATACCAGAGGTCAAGTCGTGCGATCCTAAAATGCTCGAAGACTTAAATGGTTCGATGGATCAAGTCACAAGCGAAATCATGACGGCGGTTGCCCGCAAAGGTAACACGGAGTTCAACTCATCCGAACTTTTCATGTCGGTTCATGAAAAAGAACTTCACCTCTCAAATGGCCTCACCCACCGCTCCAAACAAAGCCGGATGTATGTCGAAGCCGCGTATTCTTTCTCAAAAGACGGAAAAAGTGATGAATACCTCCACACGGCATGGACGGTGAGCCCAAGCGACATTTCGGTCTCTGAAATTTTCAAAACCGCTTCAGATCGCGCCGAAGCTTCACTCGAGTGCACGAAGCCGCTTACGGGAAAATACCATGTTCTTCTGGATGGTGATGTTCTCTCGACGCTCTTTGCGAACGCATTCACCCACTTCACCTCACAGAGTGAGTACCTTTCTCTGCCGCATAAAAAGCTCGGCGATGATTTCATTCCAGGTGCAACCGGTGATTTAGTTTCGATGCGGCTTGATCCTTCTCTCGATTTCGGAGCCGTGACGGGATCGATGACTGAACAAGGCATCGTCCAAACGCCGATTCAGCTCGTTGAGCGAAACAAGGTTGTCCGAATCGCGATCGACAAACAACACGGTGATTACCTCGGTCGAAAAGCCGGCACCTACAAAGGAAACGTGGTTGTGGAGTCCGGAAGCCTCGATCGGGATCAACTCATTCACGCAGCTCCAAAGGTTCTCGAAATCCTTCAGTTCTCGGGATTATTCGTCAATGGTTCGCAGGGAACTTTTAGCTCGGAAATTCGTCTCGGAAAACTCTACGATCACGCGACCGGGAAAACGACAACGATCAAAGGTGGGTCGCTATCCGGAAATCTTTTCGAGAATTTTAAGTTCTGCAGACTCTCAAAAGAAACGGCGAAAAAGGCAACTTTCGATTACGGCTCGGCGGCCGGATACTTCGGTCCAAAATACGCGTTGATTTCGGACGTGTCGGTCGTCGGCTAAGGCTTAAAGCCCGGAACCTTCCGCATTCATTTTAAGAGCATCATAAAGACCTAAGAGTACGAGGTCAGGCATCTCCGCGTCGAAAATACCTTCCTTTTCGAATAGGCGTGAAAACCCGCCTGTGCCGATCACGAAGGGTTTCTCACCGCCAAATGCCTCTTTAGAAATCCGACTCACGATCTCCTTCATGGCACCCACGTGGCTCAGGTAAAGACCGATCTGAATGCTCTCGATGGTCGCTTTTCCGACCCCAGTTTCCGTCGCGACGATTTCGACCGAAGGAAGTTTTGCGGTCTTGGACTCCAGAGCTTCCATTGAAATCTTGAGGCCAGCGACAATGACGCCTCCAAGATAATCTCGATCCTTCGAGACTGCACAGAACGTGGTCGCTGTCCCCAAATCAATGATCACCATATTCTTATTCGGGTACCGCGTCGTCGCTCCGATCGCATTCGCGATTCGATCAGCGCCCACTTCGAGTGGGTTTTTGTATCGAATCTTGAGGCCCGTCTTCACGCCCGCCTGAAGTACGAAAGGAACCTGATTAAAATATTTCTGGCATGCACCTTTGAGTGAATGCATTACATCCGGAACGACGGTACAGATCGCGATTTTTGAAATCTTTTCGGGGTTGTATCCGTTTTCGCGAAGAACCTGACGTAGGAACATTCCGTATTCATCAGAGGACGAGCCTGACTTCGAATTTTTTCGAAAGCGAAAAAGAATTTTAGGTCCTTCGGATGATGGTTCAATTAATCCACCGTAAATTTGTGAGTTACCCACATCGAGCGCTAAGATCATATGCTTACCTCTGAAAAATGATGAGTGTTCGAGGGAGCGTGATGCGCTGATTGCGCTCGTGTCTCCGTCTCGCTCTCAATAAATTTCTCTAAAATTTCGAAAAGCTCCTCTTTTCTGGAGAAGGCCCCGATCTTCTGAAACACCGGCGACGAGGAAGATGATTTCCCATAGACCATGCCCTCAT